>CAZFDX010000481.1:0-4369 GCA_964518325.1 uncultured Alcaligenaceae bacterium
GGGGCTTGGGGGTGGTTGCGACTCCCGAGTTTTTTGCTCGGCCAAGCGAAGATCGCGAAACGGATTGGGAACCTGAGCAAATCCTTTGCCGAGGAATTTCGCGAGAGGATTCTGCCGCAATTCGTGCCACAAGTGGAATCGGCCTTAGCGCAAAATTATTCGGCAATGCCCTTGAAAGAATTAGTTTCCCTGTTTAATCAATGGTCTCAAAAAGTCCTTGTGGATTTTGCCGGCGAAAGTCTGAAGCCCACGTTGTTGGCCCAGTACTCTTGGAAAGTTCTCGAAGCACAATTGAACCGTTCGGTCGGCCCTGCCAAGAGTATGGCTCCTTTGGCTCTGTTTAGTCAGGGGGCCAAACCCCCTAGCGACGCCGATTTAGCCTTGGGGCTGAGAAAACTCTTTTCGGGACAAATGACGGAAACGGAATTTCTGAAACATTTTGGCCATCGGGCAGCCAACGAGATGGAACTTTCTTCTCCCCGATGGAACGAAGACCCGTCCCAATTACGTCGATTGATTCAACCCCAAAATCCCACCGAGGAAACTTCGGTCGATCCGCAAACTCGCTGGCAAGAATTAGCTCAGGAAGCCCAAATCCCCAGTTACCTAATTACTCCACTGGGCAAACATGCGTTGCAACTTCATACCATGATTAGCCTGCGTGAGTTCGGTAAACACATCTTGATGAAAGGTTACGCCCTGTTGAGACGAATGGCTCTTGCGATCGATCACGCGGCCCAGTTAAACGGCGGCATCTTCTTTTTGAGTCGTCAAGAACTCACCCGATTGGAGAACGAAAACCTTGGTGGTTTGATTTCGCAAAGAAAATCCCAACGCTTGATTGAACTTTCCCTAGAAATCCCTGCCGTGATTTTCAGCGATGCCTTGGATGTGATTGGGCAAAGCCAACCGGTGCCGCTTGGGGCGGAATCTCTCACGGGAATCCCGCTCTCGGCCGGTGTGGCCGAAGGGCCTGCTCTGGTTCTGACGGAACCGAACACGCCAATCGAAATCGAACCAGGCTACATTCTGGTGTGCCCCTCGACCGATCCCGCTTGGGTACCGCTCTTTTTGCACGCCAAGGGGTTAGTGATGGATAACGGGGGAACCCTCTCGCATGGGGCGATTGTGGCCCGAGAATTTCATCTCCCTGCCGTCGCGGGGTTACCCGATTTCCACAAAAAGATTCAAACCGGTCAACGTCTGAGAATCGACGGGGGGCGGGGCCTTGTGGCAGTGCTTCGGGATTAACCCGATTATTACTTGAGGTTGGTTCCCGCTAGTAAATTTTGCTTCCTTCGCTAAACTAACAGCACCTTCCTTTTTGCCCCTTTTTTTTCGGAGCATCAACCATGCGTTGGCTTTTCTGTTTCACCCTACTCGGTAGCTGGGGTAGCTCTGTTTTGGCACAAGCCGACAAACCCATCTCGTTTATCAACGATGTGGCACCCATCTTAAAAGAAAATTGTTTTGCCTGTCACGATTCCAAGAAAAAGTCGGGCAAGTACGATATGACCACTTACGAAAAAATCATGGCAGGGGGCGCCGCCGGTGAAGGGATCACTGCCGGTAAACACGCCGAGAGCGAAGTGTATACCCTGATGGTCACGGAAAAAGAACGCCGTATGCCCCCCCGTAAGGATAATCTTTCGCCGGTTCCGAAACCTCAAACCGAAATTATCAAAAAGTGGATCGATCAAGGTGCCAAACTCGATGCGGGTATTGATCCCAAAGCAGACCTAATCAAAGAACTCCGCAAGCGTTGGAAAGCCCCCAATGCACCGGAAAGCTATCCCTTCCCTGCGGTGGTGAATGCTTTAGCCTTTACTCCGGATGGCAAATCGTTAGTCGTCGGGGGCCATCATGAATTAACCGTTTGGGATTACGAAAATGCCAAACTCCTCAAACGGATCGCGACCCGTGCCGAACGAGCCTATGCCATGCTCTTTCTGCCGAACGGGAAACTCGTCGTGGCAGGGGGGCGCCCCGGCCAAGAAGGAGATGTGCGGATTTATGATGTGAGCGTTTCGGGCAAAGAACAAAACGGCGTCCAAAGGCTCGATGGGATTCATGATCCCAAAGTGATGCTCAAACAACTCGTCGAGACCGATGATTCGGTCCTGTGTTTAGCATTATCCGCCGATGGAAAATATCTGGCCTCGGGGGGATGCGACCGCACCATACGGCTGTGGGATTGGGCCGCAGACAAGCTAGAACAAACCATCGAAAACCATGCCGATTGGGTGATGGGGCTGGCTTTCTCGCGGGATGGAAAATTCCTCTTCTCGGCAGGACGAGACAAAACCGCCAAGGTTTGGAACATTCAAGCCAAAGAATCGGTTTTGACCTTTGCCGATCATCAAAACGTCGTTTACGGCGTGGCCTGTAAAACCGATGGCAAAGCCGGAATCTCTGCAGGGGCCGATCGACAAGTCCGAACTTGGAACTCGAGCGGGGAAGCCAAACAAATCAAAGTTCTTGGCTCGCATAACGACGAAATTCTCAAGCTGATTGCCCACAACAATAAGCCCTTATTCCTCACGGCCTCGGCTGATAAAACCGTCAAACTCTGGGATTTAGACGCAGGAACCAACACCAAAACACTCACAGGGTTGACCGATCACGTTTTTGCCTCGTGTTTCAATCAAGATGCGACCTTGGTCGCTGCCGGTGGATACGATGGTATGGTTGCTGTGTGGAAGATCGACGGAACCCTTGTGAAAAGTTTTAATGCCTCGCCCGGATATGTTCCTCCCACCCCACCGGCCGAACCCAAAAAGAAGTAATCGCCCAGAAAGGAAGCAGGTTGGGTAAGGGAAGCGAACCGATGACCCGAACTCGGCCAGAAAGGAAGCAGGTTGAAGGGACCTGATTGAAATCAACACTGGAACTTGGCCTAAAATGATATCGATTGGGGGGGCTGATCGGAAAAATCTCGCGAACTCGATAGTCTGCTCCGATCACCCACCTCGGTTTCCCAGCTTCAAAGCGATCTCACGATATTTCTTCCTCTCACTCGATTCTTTGCTGTTAACTGAAAAACTCGGGGTAAAACCTTGAAATTTGTGCTAGAATCACAGGGTATTCTTGAAGGAGCCTAAACGTGTCCACAATTCGCCTGGAAGTCGGGGCTTCCCCTGTACTGGGGTTGAAACTCGTTCGTCCACGTGGAAAAGGTGGATTTGCCGAGGTTTGGGAAGCAATCAATAAAGAGGGGCAAGCGGTGGCCGTGAAGTTTATGCCCAGCCGCAATGCCACCAGTTCTGCCAAAGAGTTACGGGCCATCCAAGCGGTTCAAAAACTCCAGCACGACCATTTAATGAAAACCCGAAATGTCTGGAGCATTCCGGGCTATATCGTGGTGGAAATGGATTTGGCCGATGGAAGCCTACTGGAACTCTTTCAAGCCTGTCTGCAACATTATCACTGTCCCATGTCGGCAGAAATGGTCTTGCCTTACCTGAAACAAGCGGCCTCGGCTTTGGATTTTCTCAATAGCCGGCGGCATTTGCATGAAGGGCGGCTCGTTGGCTTTCAACATTGCGATGTCAAACCGAGTAATTTCTTGCTCAGTGGCGATCGCTTACAATTGGCCGATTTTGGTTTATGTGTCCCGTTAACGATTCCTCAGGTGAAATGTGAGCGTTGGGGCACTATGGAGTATGCCGCTCCGGAAATTCATCGGGGTTTACTTCACGATCGCTCGGATCAATATGCCCTTGCCATCACCTATTTCTATTTGCGAACGGGGAAATTGCCCTTCCCCACGATCCCTTCTCAATTCGATCGCAACTATAAACCCCCCGTTCAGGACCTTTCTGGCATCTCGGTGGAAGAAGCGAACATCCTCAAACGTTCACTCGATCATGATCCTACTAGTCGTTGGCCGAGTTGTACCCATTTGCTGGATGCTCTCGAACGGGCGATGCCCAAATCACCGGGCTTATCGACGATGAGCGGAACTCAAAACGGGAACACCTAAACGAACAGGCAACCATTCCACCAACGATGCTTTGACTTGTTTTATCGGGGGGATCAAAACGGGAACACCTCAACGAACAGGCAACCTTCTCGATCGGGGTGAGGGGTTATTTCGTTTCACCGATGCAAAACAGGTGTTTGGAACCCTGAATGATAATCTGTTCCCGCGAACGGGCAGTAGATGCAAAGAAGTTCTCGCCGAGGGGATCGTTCCCCAATATCTCAAACGTCTTATCCGCCTCGACTACCCAAGTGATTCCATTATAATCGCATAAGCTGAAGTTCCCATTCCCAGCAGCCCGTGAGCCGATATGATGCTTGCTGAGCGGTTCAAACCAGTTTGGTTTTCTCCTCACAGCTTCTCGCCAACTGCCCCGACCATTATCAT
>CAZFDX010000482.1:0-6249 GCA_964518325.1 uncultured Alcaligenaceae bacterium
ATTGATAATCTTCACTTCAAGATTGAAATCGATTGATTTAATTTATATTTAGATCGACTTAACTTGATTTACTGTATAAACATTCTGGGAGTGTAAAGTCTTATTTTTCAGAAGTCTGATGCGAATGTTATGCTGTTTCTGGTTCCGAACAACCCGAAGCTAAGCAAAACCCTTTTCTCTCTGCTTCGGACCGAGAACAGTTAGGTTATCCCCTGCTTTGGTTGCAATTCCCGAGCAAGCCGTGCCCATTTGAATAAAATGGTTCCAAGTTGTTACAACCCCGACTCGCCCTCTTTCATTCAGGCATCCTTCACAGGAGACGGGCATGCACCAGCGCCCCCTTTTATTTTTATGGCTGTTCACTTGCTTCACTTTCAGTATGCTCAGCGGCTCAGCCGATTCGCAGGAACTCGACTCGGACCCCTCTTTGCTCACAATCCGTCGATTATTTATCACCAAAGAATTTGAAAGCGAACCGGTCCCCCAACTGCGATGGAGCAAAAAATCCTCCACCTATTTCACCTTAGATAAAGCACAAAAAGGTTCAGGCGTTGATCTCGTTCGACATGATCCGGCCACGGGCAAAAAAGAAGTGATTGTTCCCGCCGAGCGCTTTATCCCGAAAGGAGCGAAAGAACCTCTGCGAGTGGAAGGGCTTGAATTCTCGGCAGATGAATCGAGGTTATTGATCTTCACCAAAAGTCAGAAAGTTTGGCGGCGGAACACCCGCGGCGATTATTGGCTTTTGGATATTTCCGAAGGTGAACTCAAGAAGTTAGGCGGGCAAGCGGCGCCTTCTTCTTTGATGTTTGGCAAATTCTCGCCCGATGGCAAAAAATTCGCTTACGTTCGCGAACATAACCTCTACGTTCAGGACCTACAATCTCTGGAAATCACTGCTTTGACCACCGAGGGTTCCCCAACCCTGATTCATGGGACTTCGGATTGGGTTAATGAGGAGGAGCTTGATCTTCGCGATTGTTTTCGTTTCAATCCCGAGGGGACTCGCCTTCTCTATTGGCAGTTCGACACCAGCGGTGTGCCCGAATTCCATTTAGTGAACAATACGGTTGCCAATACCCCGAAAATCCAAACCTTTGCTTATCCCAAAGTAGGAGAGAAAAACTCGGCCACTCGGTTAGGGGTCGTTCCGATTGCTGGTGGGAAAACCCAATGGATCGATTTGCCGGGTGATCCGCGTGAACATTACCTTCCTCATGCTGAATGGACCCCTGACGGAAAGTTTATTCTCGCTCAACAACTCAATCGCTTGCAAAATGAACTACGGGTCTTTCGGATTGATCCGACCACCTTGAAACCCACATTGGTCTTTACCGAAACCGATGCGGCATGGATCGAAAACGAGAACCCCTTCCGTTGGTTAGACGGGGGCAAAAGTTTCCTTTGGCTCAGTGAACGGACCGGTTGGCGGGCGGCTTATCGGGCCTTTGTGGATGGTTCTCCCCTTGAACCGATCACGAAGGGGGAATTCGACATTATTGCCCTAGAGACCATCGACCCGACAGAGGGATGGTTGTACTATAGTGCATCGCCCCGAAATGCGACCCAACGATACCTGTACCGGATCAAGCTCGATGGAAGCAAAACGGAACCGCTCTCGCCGGCAACGCAAACCGGTTGGCATTCCTACCAATTCTCCCCCGATCACAAATGGGCTGTCCACACTTTCTCGAATTTCACCACCCCGCCGGTGGTTCGGCTCATTCGCACCTCGGATCATTCGACTGTAAAAACTCTGGCAGACAATGCCAAATTGCGTGAGAAATTGAAACAACTCCAACAACCTCAAATTGAGTTTTTGCAAATACCCATCGGGGCAGGGGTCACGCTCGATGCTTGGAGCATCAAACCACCTAAAATCGAACCGAGTAGCAAACACCCCCTCTTGATGTATGTTTATGGGGAACCTCACGGGCAAACCGTTCGGGATGCTTGGGGCGGTGCGCGGGGATTATGGCATTGGATGTTGGCCCAACAAGGATTCGTTGTCGCTAGTGTCGATAATCGGGGCACGAATGTCCCGCGTGGGCGCGAGTGGCGGAAATGTGTGTATAAGAAAGTGGGGATTTTGCCCCCCACCGAACAGGCTCAAGCCGTCCGAGAATTATTGAAAAAATGGCCCTTTGTCGATCCCACACGGGTCGGTTCTTGGGGTTGGAGCGGCGGGGGCAGCATGAGCCTGAACGCGATTTTTCGCCATCCCGACCTATATCGAACCGCCATTGCCGTTGCCCCAATGGCCGACCAAAAACTTTACGACACGATCTACCAAGAACGCTACATGGGGCTACCCAAAGATAATGAGCAAGGGTATCGCGAGGGTTCCCCCATCACTCATGCCGGAAAATTACGCGGGAACCTGCTGTTGATTCACGGCACGGGCGATGATAACTGTCACTATCAAGCCACGGAACGCTTGATGGATGTTCTCATTGCCAAAGGAAAATACTTCACTGCCTTGCCCTATCCCAACCGTTCGCATTCGATTAACGAGGGGAAAAACACCAGCCCCCACCTGTATGAAACCATGACCCGATACTTGCGGGATCATCTCCTCTCCCCTCATGCTCCCGCACCGGAACCGGTCTACGAAATCAAAAAACTTCGCGGTTGGACGTTGTACATCCATCGGGAATTGCTCCTGACCGAATCACAGCTAACCGCCAAAGCGGTGGAACTGCTTGACAAACAGTTGAAAGAAATCACCGAAGTTGTTCCCCAAGAGGCAGTGCGCAAACTCCAAAAGGTACCGCTGTATTTCAACCCCGAATATGCCGGAGTGCGACCGATTGCCGAATATCACCCTGCGGAAGGTTGGCTGCGTCAACAAGGGCGCGATCCCGCCATGGCCAAAGCCGTGGAATTTACCAACATTCGGATTTTTGAAGCCGAGACCAATCGAATGCCGAACTTTGCCCTCCATGAATTGGCGCATGCCTATCACGATCGGGAACTTCCCAAAGGCTTCCAGAACGAAGCCATCGCGGCCGCTTATGTTCGAGCCAAGGAATCGAAAAAGTACGATCGGGTTGAACGTCACTATGGCAATGGGAAACCCAATACTTTTGAAAAAGCCTATGCCATGACCACACCGATGGAGTATTTCGCGGAGACCACCGAGGCCTTTTTCACTCGCAACGATTTTTATCCCTTCACTCGCGAAGAATTAAAAAAACACGATCCGGAAATGTTTGAACTTCTCAAAAAACTCTGGGGGACGGCCCCTGCCCCAAAAGAGAAAACTAAATAATCGCTTGAACATTTTTCTATTCACCCCGTCCCCGTTTCGATTGTCCTGAAACGAAAACGCACCCGCTCACCTCTTCCCGAACATAATGCTATTACCCCATTCGTTTTCTCTCTTCCCCATTCGCTAATCTCTCTTCCCATTCGTGATTTCTCACACCATTCGTTGATCGTTTCTACTCTCGGGATGGAACCGGTCGAAAAGTGTTCGGTCCCAACACTCTCCTTCTCTCAGTCGGATAATCATCTTCCTTCTCTCTCGTGCCGATGCTCATCCTCAATGCTCACTTTGGTGCTTCTCGAAGGTCAGAAATTTTGCCAAGGGATAGTTATTCGGGAAGTTTCAAGTATATCAAGCACATGAGAATCACCAGAATTTTTGCACATCGTGTCGAGTTACCCCTTCGAGAGGGGAGTTACAAATGGTCCGGAGGAAAATCCGTAACGGTTTTCGATAGCACCATTGTCGGCATTGAAACCAATACGGGGTTGATCGGCTATGGCGAGGTGTGCCCTTTGGGTCCGTTCTACCTTCCTGCCTATGCCGAAGGGGTCCGTGCAGGATTACGAGAATTGGGTCCGCACTTGCTTTGCTATGATCCTTGTGAAATTACCAAACTCAATTATCGGATGGATGCGGCCCTCAAGGGACATCCCTACGTCAAAAGTGCCATTGATATTGCCTGTTGGGATATTTTAGGTCAGGTCACGGGGTTACCGGTGTGTGTCCTCCTAGGGGGGCGTTACGGTGAGTCGATTCGGCTTTATCGAGCGATCTCGCAAGAATCCCCCGAGCAAATGGCCCAAAACGTGGCCCAGTATCGAAAAGAAGGTTACACTCGATTCCAACTAAAGGTCGGCGGTGATCCCGATCAGGATATTGAGCGAATCCGCCAAGTCCGAAATATCCTTCAACCGACTGATCGTCTCGTGGCCGATGCCAACACCGGTTGGACGCAACATGAAGCGATACGGGTCGTGCGAGCCGTCAGGGATTTGGATGTTTACATCGAGCAACCCTGTTTGACTTATGAAGAATGTTTGGCGGTTCGTCAACACACCGATCATCCTTTTGTGCTGGATGAAAACATCGATGGTTTAGAGATGCTCCTTCGAGCCAAGGCCGATCTTGCTATGGATGTGGTGAATCTCAAAATCAGCAAACTCGGGGGGCTGACCAAGACAAAACAAATCCGCGATCTGTGCGTTGCCATGGGGATTGCCATGACCCTTGAGGATAGCTGGGGGGGGGACATCACCACCGCAGCCATTGCTCATTTAGCACACAGCACCCCTGAGGAGTTCCGTTTCACCAGTACCGATTTTAATAGCTACATCACGGTGAGTACCGCGCACAATGCTCCCCAACGAGTGAACGGCTTCATGCAAGCATCGACCCAAGCGGGACTGGGAATCACTCCGAAATGGGAGGTGCTTGGCCCCCGTGTTTTAGAGATTGCTTAATTCACGTCCAATCGGCTGCATTCACATCAGTATCCACCCTTTCGCATTTCAGGCCAGATCGATTGGCCCCCCGGTCGCTAAAGCCATGATGCGTTCTTCACTGAGTTGATCGCGATTGAGTTCCCCCGTGAGATGCCCCTCGTGTAAAACCAAAACCCGATCACTGAGTCCTAAAATTTCTTCCATATCCGACGAGATCATCAGAATGGCCACCCCCTGAGCCGCGAGAGCATCCATCAGGGCATAAATCTCGCCACGGGCGCCAATGTCCACACCGCGAGTCGGTTCATCCAGAATCAGAACTTTCGGCCCAAGGGCTAACCACTTGCCCAGAACAATTTTTTGTTGATTTCCCCCTGAAAGCAGACCGACCTCTTTGCTCAGCGAGGGGGTTTTGACACGCAGTTTTTCGACTTGGAGTTGCGCTTCTTTTTTTTCTTTGGCGAAATTTCTCAGGCCCAACCAGTGCCATTTTTTGAGATTGGGCAAGGCCAAATTCGCCAACACCGATTCTTGCAAGACAAGGCCGTTATGGCGTCGATCTTCCGGTGCCATTAAAATGCCGTGTTCAATGGCATCCCGAGGTTGAGAAATGGTAATCGGTCGGCCCGAAATTTTGACGGTCCCCCCCGTGCAAGTGCGAATGCCGAAAATCGCTTCCGCTAACTCGGTGCGTCCGGCTCCGACCAAGCCAGCCATGCCTACAATTTCCCCCCCCTTGACCGAAAAACTCACCCCTCGGCTAGGCCCTTTCGAGTAGGTCAGGTTTTCGACTTCCAATGCAGGGGGACCCGAAACAATTTCACGGGCACTTCGTGGATAAATCCCCTTGAGTTCCCGCCCTACCATCAGGCGAATCATCGCCTCGCGATCGATCTGTTCGCGATTCAGTTCACCGGCGTTTTTGCCATCACGCAGCACGACCACACGGTCGGCACAGCGTTTCACTTCTACCAATCGATGCGAGATGTAAATCACCGAGACCCCCGATCGTTTCAGATCGTCGATCACGGTATAAAGTCGATCGGTCTCCTTTTGCGTTAAGCTCGAAGTGGGTTCATCCATGACGATCATCTTGGCATCGAGCGACAATGCCCGAGCAATCTCAACGAGCTGCTTTTGACCGGGCGCTAAATGATAAACGGGCACATTGGCTAAATCTGGTGGTAGGCCGACCCGTTCGAGCAATTTCTTAGCTTGCTCGGTCATCGCCTGACGATCTAAGATGGCTCCGAATTTTGTTTTTTCTCGCCCCAAGAAAATGTTGGCCGTGGCCCCGAGATTTTCTGCCAAGTTCAACTCTTGGTGAATCAGGCTAATCCCGCGATTCATGGCATCGTTGACATTATGGAATTGCACGGGTTGGCCTTGGAAGTACAATTCTCCCGCATCGGGCGTGTAAATCCCTGCCATGATCTTCATCAGGGTCGATTTCCCAGCACCATTTTCGCCCACAACCGCGAGCACTTCCCCTGCATGAACTTGCACCGAGACATTATCTAAGGCAACAACGCCGGG
>CAZFDX010000483.1:0-1552 GCA_964518325.1 uncultured Alcaligenaceae bacterium
AAACCAAGCGGCATAGTAACCTCGTCACCAAATTGCACTCGAAGGCGCAGACCAAAAATTCCAAAAAGATGATATAGACGGATACCGGCAATCGAAAAGGGGGAGAATCTATCTTTCAAAAGAATTTTTTGCAACTAGCCCCCGTTTCCTTTGAGAACACAACGCTTCCGAGGGGGGGAATCTATCCTTCAAAAGAAATTTTGCACCCGTAACTAGGTGAACCATTCCTTAGGCAGGATTCCGAGGTGGACCGTTTTCAGAGTTGATTATTTTTTTGATGGAGGGGCATTCGCAGGTTTCGAGACGAAATACCATCAAGAAACAAACTTGCGCAGGATTCGAGACGGAATACCTTAAGGAAATAAACCCGCTCCGGATTGCTCCGGCATCCCCTATCCCACTGACCCGACATCCTACTGACCCGAAAGGTTAAACATTCCCCCTTGTTTTTCTTGGACTTTTTTCTTGGCTGCCTCGAAAGCTGCCACTTGATCCGGGGTGAGAGTCAGATTCAGGGTCAACGTATTCGGTTTCTTCTCGACTTTCAATTGAAACTCGGGCCGTGATTTATTCGATTCTTTATTGGCAAAGGCACCGTTAAACAAATCGCCACCAAAGTGAGGCGACATCCCGATCCGCTGCGGAAAATCAATCGTAATCAGGTAATCCCCTTCGGGAGCGCCGTCGTTGGTCCGATACGTTGTGATTTGAAAAGCACCATTGGCATCGGTTTCCCCCTTCGGATGGATCGGGTAACGATCTTGCTCAGGATATTGGGGATGCAAGTAAACCAGCACGCCTGCTTCTGCAGGTTTGCCGTTAATCGTCAAGGTTCCCGTAACAGGATACGTTTTCCGAGTACCATCATCCTTGCACCCAGAAAGCAAAAGTCCCCAAGCGAATAAAGTCAATAAAAGTATTCGACGCACAAATAGCACTCCCAGTAATTTCGGTGGTTAAAAGTAATTTCGGTGGTTAAAGGATCGATTTATTCCGTTGATTCTAGGAATCGATGTATTCCATCTCTTCAAGGATCAAATCCATTTCGGTGGTTAAACGATCCAATTGAGTTCATTGGGTCATAGGTTAAAGGATTGCGGAGGTTAAAGACTACAACACGAAATGGGAAGGGCGGACTGCCATTCCGGTAGGGATTAGTTGGAGAATGGTTCGCCACCGGCAGCGGTGATAGCAAAAGCTAATTGTCGGGTCGCCATGCTTTCGCGTAAGAACCGAACGCCGCCATCAGCAAAAAGGGCATTCACCCCGCCCGGGTGGAAGCGGTACCAGGCGCGCACGTTGTAGTTGGGGCAATTGATTAAAAAGGGGCCGCTGGAACCTGCGGGGGCCTGAGGATTGTTGCCATCGAACGGGGAGCCTGAAAGCCAGTTTTCGCCGTTGTAGGGGTTGGCCCAACCTGAACCATAAGAACCGCCAAAGATCGGTAAGGGGACCCCCGGAAGGGGGCTAATCCGTTGGCGGGCCTTGTTGTAAACATCGGGGGTGCCGGCCACTTCGGAAATCATGATCGTGTTGCTGGTCCCGTCGGTGA
>CAZFDX010000484.1:0-2350 GCA_964518325.1 uncultured Alcaligenaceae bacterium
CCCTATTGGCACGGGAAACTCTTCAAGCGGCCGTCTCGACTTATCCTAAAGATGTGCGGGCCGTCCGTGCCCTTTCTTGGTTAGAACTCATTTCTGGGAATCAACCCGAAGCCTTGGCCGTTCTCGAAAAAGCGATTCAACACCTTCCGGAAGAACCCGAATTGCTGACCCCTCTTGCGGACATTTATATCGGTCAAAATGATCTCGACAAAGTTCAAACGATTCTCTCGAAGTTAGAAAAGCGGAAAGCCACCTTACAACAACGGTACCTGAATGCACGTCTGCTCGTTCGACAATCTCAATGGGCGAATGCTTTGGCGATTCTGGAACCCCTTCGGACCGAATCGGTTCAATATCCCCAGTTGACGCAGCAACTCAATCAGATGATCGCCCTGTGTAAGGAACGCTTAGGCGATCGAGCAGGCCAAATCGAAGCACTCCGACGAACCCTGAATAATGATGCGGGCAACCTCTCGGCACGAGTGACCTTGGCGAATGTCCACCTCGCGATGGGAAATCTGGATGAGGCCGTGAAGGAATATCAATTGGCTTCGCAAACCCTTGGGGCGAATTTACCGGTTCAGCTCACGGCACTTCGGGTGCGCTTGACCCAAGCCAAGGTGAACTTGGCGACCGAAAATGATTATCGCACGCTGTTACAAGACACTCTGAAACTCCGAGAAAAATACCCCCATGCGAGCGATCCCATCATCTTGACCAGCGAAATTCTGGAACAGATGGGCCAAACGGATGAGGCCGAACGGATTTTGCGGAAAAGCCTCGCTCAGAAAAACGATGAACTTCCCCTGTGGATGGCCTTGGCGAATTTGTTGCAACGGGTCGAAGGAACCATCGCGGCCGCAGGGTGTTTGTCGGAGGCAAAACTCGCTTGTGGGGATTCGCTCGATCTCAAATTAGCGCTGGCTCGATTATGGACCGAGGACCCCCAAAGCGGGTCGAGCAAACGAATTTTGGCTACGGTTGGCTCAACCACCTTGACCAGTCATGCCACTCAATTGGCACTTTATAAGGGGATCGCCGAACAACTGGCTTTGCTCGATAGCTTTGATGACTTACAAACGATTTGCGAAAAAGCCCTGAAACTCTCGGATCAAACCCTATGGGCTTATCGGGAACTTTATCGCATTGCGGTCCGCAAGCACGATCTGCCCGCACAGGAGAAAATCGCTCAGGCCTGTCAAAAACTTTCGGGTTTCCATCCCAAAACCACCGAGATATGGAATCACCTCTTCGACAACGAAGGCCCCCGATTGGGAGCGGAATCGGTTGTGAGTTTGGTTTTGAAAGATGATCCTGCTCATTTAGATGCTCTAAAACTCAAAAGTTTATTAGATGGTTCTGAGCGAGCCATCGAACTGGACCCCGCCGATTTATTACCACAGGTGAAACGATTGCAAAATGCCCTGAAGCAAGATGCGTTGGCAACCAAAAAGGTATTAACACGGCTCGATGCCGATTCGCGACTGAGTTTTTCGCGTATCCTGTGGATTTGTCGAACAGCCTTGAGTTCCCCTACGGAGCGGGGCCTTGAGAATTTCGTACAGGCCTTACCATCGGATTGGAAGAAAAAACCACAAACATGGCTTATGCTCGGTCAGTGCCTTGAGCAAGCCAATAACCCATTGGAAGCCGAGAGCTACTATCGGAAATGCAACGAGGTTGCCTCCGACTTTGTTGATGGTTGGGTCGCATTGGCAAAATTACTGCAAAAGGAGCCGGAAAAGTTCGATTCGCTGATCCAAAAGGCTAGCCAAGCCATCGAAGGTCCGGCCCTGTTTCGCTTCTACTCGGAAATGAATACCCTGACCGCATCGCAACAGCGAGATTGGCATCCCAAATTGACTCATCCGGAGGATTATCGACGCTACGCCCAAGCCTGTGTGCTTGCCTGTGAAGCGCGAGGCCAAATGGAACTGGCCTACAGACCCCTGCAACGACTAGAGAAAGAACCTATGGCCTCGAACGAAGATCGGGAATGGGCCAAGCGCACTTTGGCTGTGTTGCAGGCTGGCGCCGGCGATTGGCAAGCCCGTCAGGATGCCCTTCTTGAGTTGCGTAAAACCGTGGCCCAAGAAGCAGCCACTCTCGATGAATCTCGCTCTCGGGTATCGGCCCTAATGTTGGCCGCTCGAAACTCTCAGGGGGAGGAACGCAACAAACTTCTCAAAGATGCCATCCACATTATGGAGCAACTCACGCAAGACCCCAAGGCTTCGACCCGTGATTTTTTCCAGCTCTCGCAACTCTACCGCCTCTCGGGGGATCGTGAAGCCGCCCGCAAAATTCTCGGCGAATTAGCCCATAAGGAATCGGGCAATTTGGTCTATGC
>CAZFDX010000485.1:0-2145 GCA_964518325.1 uncultured Alcaligenaceae bacterium
TCGCGCCGAGATCGAACGCAAAGTCCATCGAACCGCAGAGCAACTTCGGCTCGAACAATTCTTGAAAAGCCGCCCGTATGAACTTTCGGGGGGAGAACAACAACGGGTCGCCTTGGGACGGGCCATGATCCGTGAAGCCAAACTGTGGTTGCTGGATGAACCGTTTGCGGGGTTGGATCCCCCCTTGCAAAAGGAATTATCTCAAGAATTACACTTGCTCAGACGGGCATTAGGTCTCACAATAGTTTGTATCACCCACGACCCTATTGATGTGATGGCTTCCGCCGACCGCATCGGGTTGCTTGAGGAAGGGCGTTTACTTCAGACCGGAACACCGGCCGAAGTTTATGCTCAGCCCAGTAACCTTTCGGTCGGTTTTCTTTTTGGTAATCCGTCGATGAATCTGCTTCGGGGTATCGCTCAAAAAGAAGGCTCATCATTCGTATGGGAAAGTGAATCGGGGAGTATCCGTTGCTGTAGTCCCTGTTCGGGGGCACTCACTTTAGGCCTTCGCCCAGAGTGGTTGACCCCACAACAACAGGGCTTACAACTGGGAAATGCAACGGTACACGATTGCCGAGGGGTCGGACCCAATTACTGGTTTCTGGCCCAGATCGACTCTCACACCCGACTTCAGGGAGTTAGCTTAACTCCCCTGACCGGAGTCGTAACCCTTTATGCTCAAAAGTGGTGTTGGTTCCGGACTGAAACGGGTGAACGAATCGCCCTTGAACATTGAGATCATCCTTGGATCATTCAGATTATCCTTGGATCATCCTTGGTTCATTGAGAACATCTAGATGATCCTTGGATCATCCTTGGATCGTCGAGATTACGACAGTACCAACTATTCGACCTGATAGACTTCGGAGAAGGGGAATATGGCTCGGACGAAAGCAACGGTGAAAAAGAAGGACGAAATTGCCGAGCAGGAGCGAGAACGGCTGGCCCGATCGCAAATGGTGTTGACACTCATCGAGAATATGGCTCGGGAGAAAGGGGTCAGCCGAGAGGTGATCTTCACCAGTATTGAGCAAGCGATTGAATCGGCCATGGAACGGGCCATTGACATCGATGATGATATTCTGATTCACATCGATCGCCAAAGCGGTGAAATCATCGCTCAAAAGGCCGATCAATTGATTGACCCCGAATTCTTGGGACGAATTGCCACCCAAGCGGCCCGTCAAGTCATGACGCAACGCATTCGCGAAGCCGAATCCGAAGGGGTCTTTTCCGATTTCAATGCCCGTAAAGGCGAATTGGTTTCAGGGTCGGTGCTACGGGTGGAAAGCGGAACGTACATCATCTCCGTGGCCAAAGATGGCAAAGTCGCCAGTGGCAACGTCGAGGCCATCCTCCCCAAAAGTGAAACCATTCCGGGCGAAACACACGCGGTCGGGGATCGGCTTCGGGCCGTCGTTCACGAAGTGAAAAAATCGGGAACCCGCGTCAAAATTGTGTTGTCTCGCACCAGCCCCGAATTCGTCAAAGCTCTGTTCGAGCAAATCATTCCCGAAATCCAAGATCGAACCATCGAAATCCGAAGCGTCGCTCGGGAACCGGGCTATCGCTCGAAAGTGGCCGTCAGTTCGATTGATTCCAAGGTCGATGCCGTGGGGGCCTGCGTCGGGGTTCGCGGCAGCCGAATCAAAGAAGTGATCGATGAACTCAACCAAGAACGGATCGATATTGTCCGCTGGAACGATTCGATGCAGGTTATGATTCCCAATGCCCTTCAACCCGCTGAGGTCGAAGATGTGCAACTTTATCCAAGGTTGAATCAGGCTATTGTCTTGGTCGATGAAAAAAATCTTTCCTTGGCCATTGGTAAACGCGGGCAAAACGTCCGCTTGGCCAGTAAATTGGTGAATTGGAATATCGACGTGATGACCGTCGAAGAACTCACTCGGGATTTGGAAAAGGCCGAGCGCTATTTCAGCCGGATTCCCAATATGACTCCCGAAGTGATGGAAATTCTCATTACCGAAGGCTTCTTCACTTATGCTTCGCTCAGCTACCTGACTGCCGAAGATTTGGCTGAGATGACCGGACTGGACCCCGAAGTAGCGGATGACATGATCGAGTATGCCGAGGATGAAGCTCGGCGAATCGAACGAGAAGGGGAACCCGAATGGGCCAACC
>CAZFDX010000486.1:0-7687 GCA_964518325.1 uncultured Alcaligenaceae bacterium
ATCTAACTCTACCCACTTGTGACTCACACACGAGTACATACGATGTTTTATATTTTAATCAGACTGCGACCACTGAGTTCAACACAGAGTAGGTCTTCGGCAGCGTCAGATGTGTATAATACACAGTTCCAAGATATCCCCCAGCCTTGCAGGAAGTAACCCTTTCTATCCCTTTGGGATTGGTTGCCACATCATTATAATTTCCATAACAGTCGGAACACCATTCCCACACATTCCCAGCCATATCATAAAGTCCGAACTGAGAACTGAGCACTAGGAACCGACATGACAGGAAAAAGTATTGCAATTGATTAAACCAGTGTTTAGAATGGGATGATATTTGAAATTGATGCCACCCTCCTCAATATCCAAATAGATCATGTTGCCCAAAAATGAACCCTTCGATGATTTTGCTGTTTCGACAAACATAGGGTCGATAACGGATATTTTTGGGGATCACATTTCTAAAAGAAACGATTGGATTGGAAAAACGGTTCTCGGTTACAAAATCTGTGCCTATGCAGGGAGCGGGAGCTATGGAACCGTTTGGGTTGGTCAAAATCCGATGGGGGAATCTCATGCCATCAAAATCATCGAGAATGGGACTATTGGCGCCGAGGAGTTAGCGAATCAAGAATTGCGGGGCATACGCCTACTCAAGGAGAGGCTACCACCACACCCAAACTTAATTGGCATACATGAATGTGATCACTCTTCCCAGCAGCTGATCTATTCGATGGATTTGGCCGACAGGGTTCCGAACAGAAAAGATGATCCGAACCACTATCTCCCCGATACTCTGGCCCATCGTATCCAGTACAAGGGAAGACTTTCGTTTGCAGAAACGCAGGAAATCGTTCAAGGTTTAATAGAAGGTCTCAAATCACTTCATTCCAATGGGTTAGTTCATCGTGATCTGAAACCCCAAAACATCGTGTTTGTCAAGCAAATTCCCAAATTAGCTGACACGGGGTTAATTACTTTCGATAGCTCTACGATCGGTGTTGCCGGTACTTTGGGTTATCTTCCATTGGATGGAACGATAGGGCCTGAGGCCGACCTATACGCCTTGGGAAAAATTACTTATCAATGTGTGACAGGTTTAGGGGTCGAAGAATTTCCTTCGATTCCTAATGACTTGCTGAAATCTCCCGAACAATCGCATGTATTTTTCTCGATCAATCAGTTTTGGAACAAGGCTTGTTCGCTGAATCAGAAGAATCGGTATAAAAATATCTTTGATTTTGAGAGAGCATTTCAGAAGGCATTTTCCCCTTTGAATCGGGAGCAGATCAAAATAATAGATTGGTTTCTCTTCGTAGGAATTTTGGTACTGATTTTCTTGTTGTCCCTACTGATTTGAATAACAAGGAATCGGTTCAGACCAAGCAGGCAAAAATGTCGAACCGTTGATTGCAAAAATGGAGCTTTTTGAAGATTTTTGAATTTTTCTGTCACATTAAAAGGTTCCAATGACTAATAAGGATTAGACGATATGGAACTCAGCACCCGAAGCGAACTCTTGGCAAGATTGAAAAAGGATGAAGAGGATAGTTGGAATGAGTTTGTTTCTCTTTATGCAGGCTTCATAAAAAAGGTTTGTATTCGACAAAATCTCCAAGATTCGGATGCGAGCGATATTGTTCAACAGGTTTGTATGGAATGGTTTCGAGCCTGCAAAGGATTTGAATACGATCCAAAAAAAGGACGTTTCCGAGACTATCTACGCCAAATGGTTTCCAACGCGATCACAAAACTGAAAGAAAAAAAACGTGTCCAACCCGAACTGGACGAAGATTCTTTATGTGAAGACGATCCGCTTCAAAAAATGATTGAGACGGAATATCAGCAATGTATGCTCAAAAAGGCGATAACGATCGTCAAAAGTGAGTTCGAGCCGATCACTTATCAGGCTTTTGAATGGACCGAATTCAATGGAATGAAGATCAGAGAAGTTGCCCAAAAACTCGGAATTAAAACTAATACGGTTAGTAAATACCGCAGCCGTGTGAAAGAACGACTTCAGAAAATCATTGGAGACTTATTAGAGCAACACGAATGATACCACGTTCAAAGTTGCTTCAATAATAGAATTTCTACCGATATTCTCATGAGGAGATTCTCGTGAAAACTACCGTTACCATTATTGCAGTCGGATTATGCTTATCCTTGCTGACTGGTTGCCGCCCTCAGATAGTTCAAGCGGTCGTTAAAGGATTGACTAAACCAAAGTCCGTGACGGTTGGACAAAATGCTACCAAGTCAGTAGGAACCTTAAAGAACATCTCTCAGGGTGATCACTTCCAACCGGTGCCTCGACAGGGAGTGCCCATAGTCGTTCCCTATCAACCTCAAAAACCGCACAATAATTCCAATTTATGGGGTAATGTATCTCAATCCGGATACGATATATACAATAACTACACAAAAGAGGATAAGCAAAAATCCAACCAGAGATAATTCCAATTGATTCATGGGCAATCAATTTTAATAAGGAGAACCATTCATGGTTAAGAAAATTTTGTATGTGATGCTGTGTACGATCACCATTGCAGGTATGTTCGGTTGCGGTGGTGAATTGCCGCAGAAACCGGCAGGGCCTGGAGGAGAACGGCTTCAACCGTTTAATCCCAATAATGGTCAGTATGCCCCGAATAAATAACCCCTTTCATCACAAACCGAGTATCTCTTGAGCCTGACTCAAATTCCTGAAGCCTTTAATCTTAGATTATTACTCAACTAACTAAAGAATCAAAACTCATCTCATGAAATGGAAAAGCTCAGTCTAACTTAGACTGGGGAATCTGCTGGGTTATTCGATCATGAGAATTGACTCCAGAAATGTGGAAAAAAATGGATTTCTTGTCACTACGGAAATCTCTCATGTGTATATACTGCAACGGGGATGACAGGAAATGAAGATCAATTTAGAAATCATTGATGGATTTTTGATATTTCCTGTCATAACTCGGAATAGTCCAAACTAAAACTGTTAGATAGCAAGATATCAGAAACGGGATAAACTTTTATGAGGATTCGCCCAATATCATTCTATTACAATTTAATGCATTCAACTCAAAAATGAATGCAAACTCAACTGAGTTCGACAACAAAGAACGGTTAAAGGATAGGTTTCAATTCACCTATCTAACAAACCAAAAAATTAAATGACTTCCTTGAGGATTTTTAAACCTCAAGCTGACAAAAAAGTTGTGGAGTCTTCAAAGTTTTTTTGAGCCAGTCTCATTGAGATTAGGCCCCTTTGAGAGACAAAGAGAGGTTTTGTTTTGTGTATCGAATTCCTACTTAGGAATTCCACTAGGAGACATTATGAAAAATTCTTCAAAACAAAATGTGGTTCATCGTCGAGAATTCGTCAAGCTCACTGGTCTCGGCCTTGTGACTGTTGTCGTT
Source organism: uncultured Alcaligenaceae bacterium (assembly GCA_964518325.1). Classification (GTDB taxonomy): domain Bacteria; phylum Planctomycetota; class Planctomycetia; order Gemmatales; family Gemmataceae; genus SKW135. The sequence continues at coordinate 3,415 of CAZFDX010000486.1, forward strand.
GGAACGGGGTGTGGTGGAGCGGGTGTTGCTCCTGCTGTAGGATCATCTGCCAGATTTGTTCTTTCGATTGCTCGGTTAGGGGATAAGCTCGTTGTCACAATCACTCGTTTCATTAAAGAGATTCGTCGATTTTTTGTTCGATCTGACGGACGCTTTGAAATGGATGTTCTTTTGGACGATGCTCAAAAAGCAACCGCTCAAGGTGAGTTCAACGCCGAACAATTGAAGGATCTCAAAAAAGGGATGAAGCTGGTGATTAAATCTGAAGACAAAGAATTTGAAGTGAAACCTGAGTTTAAGGATTGAGACAGAATATCGATTCATCAGAATGAATCAAACGAAAAACAAACAAAACGGAGAACAATAAAAGTTCTAAGAGTTACTTCATTAAGTCCTTACAGCATGGAACTTGAACATGATTAACAAATTTTTATTTGGGTGCGTTATGAAACGAACATTGATTGCTTTCGGCTTGGCAATGGTGATCGCGATGCCCGACACTGCGAGCGCTCAATCCATACTGCCAATCGTACGTAGAGAGGTCACCAAAGAGGTTACTCGAGAAATCACCAGTTCGGTTGTCGGGGATTTATTCGAGGGCAAACCTGATGTGCGGGTTGGAAATCCAGACCCGGCCCCGATCCAAGCCGTGAGTCGATTCGAGTTTGGTCATCTGAGTGCCAAAATTCCGGTTTCTGGACGTGATAGTTCCTATTGGGCGGGTTCCGTCGAAGTAGAAGGTGTCGTTCCCTTTAAGGTCATTTACTACTTTGATATGGCTAATGTAAAGCTGAATTATGATGCTACTAACAACAAAATGATCGTGAAAATGCCGCCGATTCGATACCATCGTCCTGTTCCCGAGCCTGAAAATGCCGAGATCACATACTATTTCAAGGGATGGGCTCGTGCTCGTAGCAGTGTGGATGATCTTTGGGAACAGGTTCGTAATCAACCTTCCCAAGCCATCGCGGAACAATACGCTCGAGATAATCTGAAGAACGCAGAAATAATCGGTCGGTCAATGTTTCAAAAGATACTTGAAGACAATCTCAAAAAAAAGAATCCAGGTGTGAAAGTGGAAATCATTGATTGATCGGGTGAAGAATTTGTCAAGATGACTGATTGCAAGATAACTGAGCAATGGATTGGTTCAAATGATCTTCACATATTATTGAAAGAATGATTTTTTAGAAATTTCATCAATAAGAAATGTCATAAAGACAACAACTTAAGGTTAATAATAGTTAGATAGTGAAGTTCTGGTTTCTAAATTGTGTTATCAAAATGTTGACATGTTAGAAACCAGTTGAACGATCAGGGATTTTTCTGGTAAGAATCCCCCTTCTGTTTGAAAATTAAATCTCACTGAGATTCAAATGTTTTTTGAGGAATAAGGTTATGAAAAAATTTAGCCTGTTATTGTGTTTAACGACGCTGATTGTGATTCCCAGCTCTGCAAATGCTAACACGATGGTAATCGCGGTCGCTAGACAAGTCTTAAGGGGCCTCGGTTTCGAGTCAGGCCGACATCTGGCCCAGTATGCATTGGGGGAACAGAACCAGCATCCTCAACTTGAGGTCCGTCAACCCCTGTCGGAATTGATTCGACCGGTTGGCCGTTTGCAAGTGGGTCAGATTCAAGCCAAAATTCCTGTGGAAGGACGAGATAGTTCCAATTGGGCAGGCTCCGTTCAAGTGAAGGGATTCGTTCCTGTTCAAATCATTTACTACGTCGATTTGGAAGAAGTGAAATTGAAATATGATCCCGCAACGAACAAAGTGTTTGTGAAAATGCCTCCGGTTCGATACCATCGCCCCGCACCCGATAAAGAACGAGCGGAAATCACAGACTCCTTCAAAGGATGGGCACGATCGCAAAGCAGTTTGGATGAGCTTTGGCAACGGGTTCGTATGCAACCCTCACAGGAAGTTGCGAATCGGTACGCTCAGGATAATCTTGAAAATGCCAAGAAAGTTGCTCGGCCCGCTCTTCAAGAATCGCTGGAAAAAATGATCAAATCGATTAAGCAAGATGTGAAAGTGGAAATCGTTGATTGAGTTCAAAGAGACGGGATTTACCCCTTCGAGCGGCGACATTTTTCCGAACCGTATTTCACTTCCGACCCGTTTTTGCTCCATTTTTTTCGCCAAGTAAAAGGACGTCCACCTATTCTAGAACACTTACGGAGAAGCGACCCTCTGCATCCGAATTTGATTTAATCGGCATTTAGGATTTTTGGGGAGTCTGTTGGTACACTTCATTCATCCGTTGGGGAATTGGTTCTTACTTGTCTCCTCACCATTCTATGCCGATTTTGGGGGGGGGCTTATTCCCTCTGAGATATGAAAATCCCTCTAAAAATGCTCCCAGCGTGGCCACGATATGGGCTAGTACTGCCAGTCGCAGCCAAGTTGTTGTTTGCGGATGCTTTCCTCCCCAATCTTTCGCAATATCCATTTCGATTCGTTGAATCTTCTCAGGGGTATTCGCTTTTTCCATGGCCTCATGATTTTTGATTTGGGCATCTTTCACCACCGCTTGATTAATCCCAAATCCATTCGACCATTGAATGACAAGCAAAAGAAGCAACACGACCGAAAGAACCACGAGTAGAGCTGGTCGGTAGGGCCAAAATTTTTCGAGATTGTTTGGCAGCTTCCATTGCGAGCGTTTCAGAATGGGTCCTGCCAACGCTAATAACATGGTCAGTATTAACAACGGAAGATACGGTAACAGCCACCAGTTTGATTCGAGTCGCGCTCTAAGGTCCTTCTCCATCTTGTAATGATCTTCGGCAACGGGGTCTTTGCTCAGGCCTGCGGTCAAGGCTTGCCAAGCGTTTTGTGTGTAGGCAGGATAATCCGCCGGATAAAGTCCCGCCCATCGGAAGAAGGTCAGCAAAAATGCGATCGATAGGGCAATTCCAGGTATCCAAATGGCAAAACTGAGGTTGAGCGTCAACCAATAGGTTTGAGGGGGCGCTATTGGTTTCGGGGCCGAGCTTGCGGGGATCGATTCACTTCCTAAAGGTGAGGGAGACGGCGAAGCGAGTTCCGGTAACACCGCTGGTGTGGGTTGTGCTTGGCTTGCGGGGGGCGCCACGGCAGGCATTTCCTGAAGCCCGTAGGTTAATGGCTCGGATGATTGAGTCGGCGATGGTTTAGGTGCTTCTTCCAATCCCGTCACGGGGGTTCCCTTTGCTAGATTGGTCGCCGCCGTAGGACTTCCTTCCGAGGGGGCCGGTGCCTTGTTGACTGATTTTTTCGCCGAGAAGTCTTCTGGTGCTGTAAAGCTGTAGCCACAAAAGGTACAATTCACCGATTTCCCAGTAAGAAAGTCGGGAGTATCGAAAAGTTTGTAACAACCCGGACAGATTAGCTTCATGAATGGTTTACCTTCCCCAATCCTCTCTAAAGATTTATTGAATTCGATCCACAATGCCACCTGACGTTGTGCAAGTTTTTGCAGGGGTATCGTTTTAAGGGAACACTTAACCTCGGGGCTTGCCTAAACTACCTAAACAGTGGTATTGTGATGAATATGGGAATTACTTTGGGGATCATGACATGCGGCAACTAACTGTCCTATTTCTTTTAGCGTTTTTGCTCGTCGGACTAAGTTCTGATGGGGTTAATGGTCAGGCCAAGGTTGACCCCAAGGATAAAGAGAAGAAAGTCGATCCCAAGGATAAAAAGGTTGATCCCTACGAGGAAGAGTATAAAAAGTGGCCCACCGAATTGGGGGGTAAAAAGCTCGAAGATTGGGTCAAGGATTGTGATATCGCCTTTAACAAAGACCCCTCTATGCGAGATGCTGCTTTGCGGATGCTTCCCAATTTCGGTCCGCGAGCGCATCGGGCGGCCAGTGCGACCCTTCTGAAGGCGTTAACCACCGATCCGGACTATAATGTTCGGCTCACGGCCATGGAGGTTGTGCCGTTGATCGGTCTCGACGATAAAGAGATTGACCAAGGTTTGAACTATATTTTCAGCCTGCTCCGAGAACCTTCGATCTTCACGAAAAGCGAAGCGATTGCCTGCTTGACGAAAATCGGTGGCTTTGAACCGGTTCGCAAGCGAATCACGGAAATCAATCAAATTGCCTTGAATCAAACGGGGGTGACCTCATGGCAGTTGCGTCGCAATGCGGTCGGTGCCATCGGAATCATTGGGGGGCCTTTACCCAAGGACAAAGAAGGCAAAACTTTCACGGACCCCATGCCAGAAGCCGTCAAAACCCTCTGTACGGTTCTCCGGAACGATAACAGTA
>CAZFDX010000487.1:0-2637 GCA_964518325.1 uncultured Alcaligenaceae bacterium
CCATTCTATGAGTCGCTGATTAGCTTTTTGACCAGCGGCGCTACGGTCGCTTTGGTGCTCGAAGGGCGTGAAGCCGTGGCTGTGTGCCGAAACCTCATGGGCACGACCGACGGGGCCAAGGCACCCCCCGGAACGATTCGCGGGGATTTTGCCCTGAGTGTGCAAAATAATCTCATTCACGGTTCCGATAGCCCCGAGAATGCGGCCCTTGAAATTGCTCTATGGTTTAAGCCAAATGAACTCGTTTCGTTCACACCCGTCGATGCGAGCTGGATCGGCTAAAACCGATTACAAACCAAAAAGGCACAGCACATAGGCAGAAACCAAAGTCACAGGCAGCAACCAAAAAGACTCGGGAACTTTCTCGGGTAGCGCCGTGGATGCGGAATCGGTCTGTGGGTACAAAAACACGCGATCGATTCGAGTTCGATTGTCGCCAATCGCTCACGATTCCACACGATTCTTGATGGTGGCTAATCCCCCGTCGATACCCCAAATCTGACCGGTGATCCATCCTGCCGCAGGAGAGACCAAAAACTCGATTGCTGCCGCCACATCATCCGGTTCCCCTAGTCTCCCGAGCGGATGCAAGGAGGTGGAATAGGCTTTGGCTTTCGGAGAGCTGGTAATCTTCTCACTCAAAGGGGTTTGCACTAAGCCCGGAGCTACGGCATTGACACGCAACCCCCGACCCGAATAGGTGGCGGCCGCCGAACGAACAAGTCCTTCGATCGCTGCCTTGGCCGAGGCAATGGCCTCGTGATTCGATAAGCCGATCTGGGCAGCACAAGAAGAAACGAAAACGGCCGATGATTGTGGTTCCCCATGTCGGACGATCATGCGCAAACAATTAAAAGCCGTGACAAAATTGGTGTCGAAAACGGCCTTGAGTTCCGCGTCCGTCGTTAAGTGGGCCGGTTTCAAAATGATCGAACCGGCGCAATCAATCACAGCATGAATGGCTCCAAAATGCTCTTTCGTGTGGACGAACAACTTTTCGACTTGATCCGGTTGAATGGCATCCGTAGGGAGGACCAAGGAATTCGGTATATCTGCTGCGACCCGTTCGAGTAATTCGCTGCGTCGGCCCGCAAGTGCTAATCTCCACCCCTGAGCCGATAATCGCTGTGCCAAACGGGAGCCGATTCCTCCCCCTGCTCCGACAATCACTGCCACCGAATTCATAATGCCTCGCTCTCTCTCGCTCTATAGAAATAAACCATTTATAGACGAGACGGGGGTCGGTTGGACGAATTCTCGTCATTTATTCAGGTGGAGAAGTCAAAATCGGGATATTGGATGCGCAAGCCGAGACGTCAAAATCGGGAAGTTGGATGAAGCCAAACTGTTTGTAGGGAGTGCGTTACATAAATCCTTAAAGGTTAAGTAGAAGAAGCCGATAGAACTTATAATTTATATCTTGCCAGAGAATGTTTGAGTGTTCGAGGAACGAATGTCGAATGAATCTAGTATCGGTCTAAGTCCCGCTGCCCGAAATCTCCTTCAGGAGATTGCCTTGGACCCCAAACAGCGTGTCGCCTTTGCTCAAGAATTATTGGGAATAGGTGCCTGCCGACAACTCGGCATTTACCCGATACCGGATGATTTTGTTCTTTCGGTCGTGATCCCAGTCTACAACGAAGAACGATGGGTTCGGGAAATTGTCCGGCGGGTTCGTGAGGTTCCCATCCCCAAGGAAGTCATCCTGATCGATGATTGTAGCAAAGATGGAACACGCGAAATTCTGACGCAAGAAATTGCCAAACTACCCGATGTCAAAGTGCTTCTTCACGAAAAGAATCAAGGCAAAGGGGCCGCCCTGCGAACGGGCTTTGCTGCTGCGACCGGTACGGTTGTGATCGTTCAAGATGCCGATTTGGAATACGATCCGGCTGAGTATCCGCGCTTGATTCAACCGATTATCGAGGGGAAGGCCGATGTGGTTTACGGCTCGCGTTTTATTGGTGAAAATCATCGTGTGCTGTACTATTGGCATTCTGTGGCCAACAAAATTCTCACCACGCTTTCTAACTTCTTCACCAACCTGAACCTCACCGATATGGAAACGTGCTACAAAGTGTTCCGTCGCGAGGTGATCCAAAGCATTAAACTCAAATCGAATCGCTTTGGCTTCGAGCCTGAAGTCACTGCCAAAATCGCCAAGAAAAAGAACCCCACTTGGCGGGTCTACGAGGTGCCGATCAGCTACTCGGGGCGCACTTACGAAGAGGGGAAAAAGATTGGCCTGAAGGATGCCTTTAATGCCCTGTATTGTATCGTTCGTTTTTGGCTTGCCGATTGATCGCCCGCATTCCACTCGTCATGGTCGGTTCCACCCTGCGTTATGGTTTGTTCCACTCGGAAGGTGTCGTGAATTTGTTTCTGTGACCTGTTCCTGCTTCCATTTCTAGATACTTAAAATCCGCTTGGATAATTACTTAAGACGATAGTCAGAAAAAATAATACTTTTTAGTTCTTGTTTGAACCTTTCATGGTAAGATTTCGTATAACACAACAGCATGGATGTATAACTCAGGGAATTTCCTTCGGCGAGAATCGGGACATGTTGACCACAACTCGATCCAAAAGATTGGCAGATCGGATTCAACGCCTGACCTCTTACGACTTTGCCCCAGA
>CAZFDX010000488.1:0-3104 GCA_964518325.1 uncultured Alcaligenaceae bacterium
ATACTGGGGGGGAAATGTTCTTCCACCTCGGTCTTCGTCAATGCCCATCATTCGATTGGCATCCGTTCGCTATTGTTATTCGGAACCGAAGAGCAAAAGAAGCGTTGGCTTCCCGATTTGGTCAGTGGGAAAAAGCTAGCGGCTTTTGCCTTAACCGAACCCAATGCGGGGTCCGATGCCGGCAACGTGCAAACTCGAGCCGTCCCGACGGAAGATGGCCAAGCCTATATTTTGAACGGAGAAAAGCGCTACATCACCAACGGGGGAATCGCCGACGTTCTGACGGTCATGGCCCGCACCCCCGCACCGACGAAAGATAACCCCAACGAAACCAAGGTCACCGCCTTTTTGGTCACTCCCGATATGCCCGGCTTCGAGGTCTTGGAAAAACGGGCCGAAAAAACCGGTATTCGGGGCACCGCCACTGGAAAAATGCGTTTCACCAATATGCGGGTTCCCAAGGAAAACATTCTGGGGCAGATCAACAAAGGTCTTAAACTCGCCTTAACCGTGCTCGACTTCGGACGCACCACCTTCGGAGCCACCTGCACCGGTCACGCCAAGGCCTGCATCAAAGCCGCTGTGGAACATGTCAAATCTCGCATCCAATTTCAACAACCGTTGGCAGAATTCGAGTTGGTCAAAAAGAAGATCGCCTACATGGCCGCTCATGCCTTTGCGATGGAGGCAGCCACCACCGTTTGCGCCGCACTGATCGATAGCGGAGCCGATGATTACATGCTGGAAACCGCCATTCTCAAAATCTTCGCGACGGAACATCTTTGGACCATCGTTTATGACACCATGCAAGTGATGGGAGGAAAATCGTACTTCTGCGATGTTCCCTACGAACGCTGGATGCGTGATGCCCGCATCAACACCATTGGGGAAGGTGCCAACGAGGTGCTAAAAGCCTTTGTTGCGGTTGTGGGTTGTCGGGCGCCGGGAATGCAATTGGATGCCATGCGGAAAAAACCCGTTGCCAATGTTGGGAAATTAGCCGGCTACGGTATGGGCTACCTGTGGAAGAAAACCTTTGCCTCGGGACCGGCAATCCCTGTGCGACATTCCGAATTACAACCCTTCGCCAAGAAGGTGGCAGCGCGAATCAATCGTTTAGGAACCTCCTTGCCCAGCGTGTTTTTGCAATGCGGTTCCGAAGAACGATTCGTACAAGCCCAACTTCTCCATGAACGACTCGCCGATATTGCCATTGATCTTTATGCGTGCAGTTGCGTGTTAAGCCGCCTGGATAGCATGCTTTCCGAGGGAGCAGGAAAATCGAGCAAAGAAGCCTACGAAGCCGACATCGCTTCGGGCAAATACTTCCTCACCTTGGCTTGCCGCCGCATGGATGAACGATTTGCTGCCCTCAGCGATCACGATGACAAAGAAACGGTCGATACTGCCAATGCCGTTCTCAAACTATTTTAATTCCCCGAGCTTTCTCTCTGACCGACATCCTAGTTCCCAAGGAATAGCGGAAGCGTTCTCAAACCATTTTAATCCCCCTAGCGTTCTCTTCGAGCGATTGACCCGACCCCTCTCCAATTAGGAATAGAGCGTCTCCGAGATGGGCGTAGCAACGAGGATTGCGTATCGTCAGCGGATCATCTCACCGGCGATGATTGGAATCGCTACACTCAATTGGTGGAATTGGTTCTGCACCGTGAGAAAAGAATGGACGTGGCCCCCCCTACAAAAAGAAAAACTCAGGTCCGTTGTTGGTCAACGGACCTGAGTCAGAGTCGTTGTTCCGTCTCGTAGGGAATCAGCTCACCGAATCCGCAGGGTGAATCACTTGCCGAATAAGGACCAACCCCGAGATTTCGGTTGATCTTTCACGGGGCCAACCCGAGGGGGATTGCTCGGCTCATTCGCACTGGTCGCCCCCGTTGGAACCAGAGTAGGTCCCTGACTGGGGTTCGCGTTCGAGGTCGGCATCAACGGTGAGCGACGATCGATCGGCGACATATCTCCTGTTCCGCCTTTCGGTGGGGAAGGAGGTGTCGGCACCGGTGTAGGGGTGGGCAATCCCGAGTTGGGTGGAACGATCGACGGAGCGGGTTCTGTCGGCAGAATCACTCCCGGCCCCGAGGGAACCGGTGCCGGTGCGGGTAACGTAGAACCATTACGTTCGTTCACTCCAGGCGCATCGGCTTTCGGTAAGCTCCCTGCGTTGTTGCCATAAATCTTCTCAACATCCTTCAGCACCCAATTCATCTTGCGGGCCTCTTCCATCAAGAGTTTTTCTTGATCGGCCGGTCCACGAAGAACCCGAGGTGTCATAATCAAAAGCAATTCCCGTTTCGATTGGGTCTGCGTTCGATAGCGGAAGGCCGCACCGATGTAGGGTAGATCGCCCAGCCAAGGAATTTTGGTTTCGACCCGTGAATTCGACTTGGTCATTAACCCGCCGATGACAATCGTTTCCCCATCGCCGGCTACCACCGTGGTCGAGATCGATTGTTCATTAAAGGCCTGAGCAAACACCCCCCCCCCGAGCGAAACCGAAGCGGTTTCTAGGCTGGAAATTTGTGGCTCGATCCGCATCAGAACGCGCCCTTCGGGGCTAATTCGTGGGGTCACACGCAGCTGAATCCCCAAAGGTGCTCGGTCAAGAATCGGAATGACCGCCCCGAATTGGTTGATCTGTGCCCCTGCAACGTAGGGGAAACTTTGTCCCACGAAGATTTGACCGACCTGATTATCAAGGGTCGAAATTCGCGGGGCCGAGAGCGTATCGATCCGCCCTTGAGATTTCAAGGCACGAACCAAGACGTTCAGAGTATCGCTACTGGCGGAGAAAATAAAGCCCCCCACACCAGAACTCCCCACACGACCGACCCCGTAGTTCGTCAAGCCTTGGAAGCCCACCGTTTTTTCGGAAACGGGAGCAAAAGCCGGAGCAGCCGTCGTGTTAAAGTTGAGCGGAGTGGTGCTATTCGCGGCGGCACCGCCGGCCCCTGCTACCGCTCGATCGAACAGAATGGGGGTTTGCAAGCCAATTTCGACCCCGAATTCTTCGCCGTTGTTCAACACCACTTCTGCAATCAGCACCTCGACCGAAACCTGATTGGGTTCCGTATCGAGTTGTTCAATGA
>CAZFDX010000489.1:0-3633 GCA_964518325.1 uncultured Alcaligenaceae bacterium
CCGGAACCCGATGGCCCCATGCCAAATAAAAAGTCGTTTTGGTTCCTAGTTCCGAGATCGCTTGTTGACTGGCAAAGATTTTTAGATCATGGGCTTGGGCAATTGGGTTTAATAAACAGGGAGTTAGTATCAATAAGAAGAAACGGGTAGGCATGTTTGTCTCCGTTCAGTAACACGAATTCAAAAATCATGTTACTGCGCCCCATTTCCCAGACAAGAGGGAATTTCTCTTTTGATTCGATTCAAGGAAGGACCAATGTCCGACTTACAACGATTTTCGGTCTCGCTGGAAGAAGACTTGCTGCAAGCCTTTGACCGCTATTGCACGAATAACCAGATTGCTACCCGAAGTGAAGCCTTCCGCCAACTGATCCGCGAGAAACTCACTGCCGAGGCTTGGGCAAGCAACGCAACGGACGTGGCGGCCAGTTTAACTCTTGTTTACGATCATCACAAATCCAATCTAACAAACAGGATGATTGAGATACAACACAATCATACCGATTGTGTTGTATCGGCCTTGCATGTCCATCTGACACACGATCTGTGTATGGAGCTGATTGCCCTCCGTGGGCCGGCCAAACAATTACAAGCCCTCGCTGCTGAACTAGGAGGTTTGAAAGGAATCCACCAAGCCCAACTCGTTGTCATTCGGGCCGACCACTCCGCTCTGGCAGATTCCCAATGCGATAAAGAAAATCGTGATCTTGAAAAAGGCCACGAGCGTAGTCACGGGCACAGTCATAGCCATGGGCATCGGAAAAAATAACCTCTTTAATTCGGCCGCTTTGACAAGGACAAGGGCAAGATAATTGAGGCAAGTTAAGCAATTATTTTAGTAAGACCATCATACAACCTAGGGCTTGTTAGGCACGCTTCGGCTTGTTTATAAACATTTCTGATCTCGAACTACCCTATAAAAACAATGGTCTCATAATCAATGAGCAACGAAAAAGCCTCTCAAATAAGTATGGAAAGCAATAACAGGCTCTAATAAGAAGTAACACCCTCTAGCAAGAATTAACCACGATTATTCCCAGCAATGGTTGGTTGGTACGGCTCTCTGGAAAGTCGGTCGGGTCTTTTGGGAGACATCGGGCCATCGGACATCAGGGAAGGTTGCCTTTTGGAACAATTGGGGCACCTTGTCCTTTCCCATGTTCGAGCTAAGTCTATCCTTATCTGCATAACTTTCTCACCACCTGTTGTAGGAACCTCTCGATGATCCGACCCAGTTTGCTTTTTCTCCTCAGCGCACTGCTGATTCTGTTTGCTTCCTCGGCAGCGGAGCCGATTCGCGTGCTCATTGTGGATGGACAAAACAACCATAATTGGAAAGCCACTACCCCGATCCTCAAAAAAACATTGGAAGATACCGGTCTGTTCAAAGTCGATGTGGCCACGGCTCCGGCACCCGTTGGCAAAGCACCGACCCTTCCCAAAAATGCCGACGATAAAACGGCCATGCAGAAATACGAAGCTGATCTTGAGAAGTTCAAACTGAGCGCTGCCCAATACAAAAAGGACATGGCGGCTTTTCGTCCCAAATTCAGCGACTACCAAGCTGTGGTCTCGAACTACAACGGCGATCTCTGGAGCGAAGAAACCCAACGCGATTTCGTGAAATATATTGAGCAAGGCGGGGGCTTTGTTGTTGTTCATGCGGCGAATAATGCGTTCCCGCAATGGCCTGAGTATAACCTGATTATTGGTGTCGGAGGCTGGGGGGGCCGTAATGAGAAATCGGGGCCTTATATCCGGCTCCGCGACGGGAAATTTACCTTAGATACCAGCAAAGGGAACGGTGGCTCGCACGGGGCGCAGCATGAATTTGTTGTTGAAATCCGCGATAAAGAACATCCGATCACCAAAGGGCTTCCCGAAAAATGGTTGCATGCCAAGGATGAACTTTATGATCGTCTGCGGGGGCCTGCTAAAAATGTTCACGTTCTAGCCACTGCCTTTGCCGATCCCAAAACGGGGGGGAGCGGCGAGCATGAGCCGATGCTTATGGTGATTGAGTACGGCAAGGGGCGTGTGTTTCACACCACTTTAGGACATGCCGACTATTCCATGAAATGTGTCGGCTTTGCAGTGACATTCTCTCGTGGGGTCGAATGGGCGGCCACAGGTAAGGTAACTCAGAAGGTGCCGGATGATTTTCCCAAGGCTGATAAGACCTCCTCTCGTCCCTAAGAAAGCCTAATCTGAGTGCCGAAGGGGCTTGTTTTACTATTCTCCCAAAGCCAATCAGATAGGCCTCTTCTCTCCTGCAACAATGCTTAGTGACTGATGCTTCCTTCAGGTTGATTCTTCCTTCAGGATTGAGAAATCGAAGTGAGGATTCCCTTCAGAGCGGAAATCGATTATCATCCCGCCAAGATCGGCCCTCGGAGTGCGTGCCAATTCTAATTATTTTAGTTAAGGAATCGAATTATTGAGGCTTGACAATTTTGCCTGTTGTTTTTCATGTATTGATCAAATTCATTTTATTGCTTAAATCAGTTATCCGATATTCCTCATAGGAGGCGATTTCCGCAAAGGGCAGAACCGCATAAATGGGCAGGTTGTAACGACTTTAACGATAAAAACTGCTCTTGATTATGCTCTGTCCTGAATTGATTCCATCTTTTGATTGTTATTTTTAGGAATCTGGAAATTGCGACTTGACAAATTGACGTTTATTGAATTTAGTGATGCATAGGTTGTAAGGATTGCGTTGACTTTGCTGATTAGGCAAGAAAGTCTGATTGGCCATTCTAACAATCGAGTTTCGTTGCCGAGTTTGTGCGACGACCTCTCCTTGTTTTAGGTGATACTATGAGATTTTTAGATGAGTTTTGGGGTGAAAACCTCACCACAAAACGGGGTTCGAGCCGGTTAGGGTTACTCGAACTCGATAACCGTGTGGTCCCCGCGAACCTTGGAGTTGCGGCCCAATTCAATGCGTTCATTTTGAACGACGCTTACCTTTTCAATAGTGATATTGAAGGTCGAGTGGCGATTGGCGGCAGCGCCCTGATCGAAAACTACTCGGTGGGGGCGTTACTTCCCAATTCTCATGGCACCAGCGATAGCTTGGTTGTTGGCAAGTGGTTGGGCTTCAACTACGGTCAAGTGAACGGTGGTAATATCGCTTATGGCGAGTCGATCGGCCTGAATTCTGTGGGTGTGCCTCACGGGACCGTTCGACAAGACAGCAACGCCGTCAACTTCGCCGCCACCAAAGCGGATTTGCTCGCCAAATCGGCCGCGTTTGCTGCTCTACCCTCTAATGGTACAGTGGCCAATAACTGGGGGAACTTGGTTCTGACCGGTCATAACGCCGGAGTGAACGTCTTTAACCTCACCGCTGCACAACTTCAAGGAATCCATAGCATCACGATCAATGTGGCTAATGGCTCTACAGTGTTGATTAACGTTTCGGGAACCGATGTTGCGATCAAGAGCCTTGGTTATAGCCTCCAAGGGACCGATGCTTCCAAAGTATTGCTCAACTTCTCCCAAGCGAAGAACTTGACCATTGAGGGAGTGGGGATTTTTGGTAGCATTTTGGCCCCCGAAGCGATCACCCGATTCAACAACGGTGTGATTCATGGGACTGTGGTGACCGGATACCTCAAGGGATATGGG
>CAZFDX010000490.1:0-3590 GCA_964518325.1 uncultured Alcaligenaceae bacterium
GCAATGGACTTAATGTTATGCTCTTGAACCACCTTGATTAAATCCACCAAACCCGATTCTATGTACTCGATTTTGCTCTTGCCTTTCCAATGTTGTTTGGTCGGAAAATTGATGATCCATTGTGGTTGAAATATACCGAGATGATGAACAAACATCTTCCCCGTTTGAACTTCTTCTCGTTGACAGGCTTTTTGATATGCTTTGAAATTAGTCGGAAATTTCTTTTTGAATTGCAAAGCAATACCTCGACCCATGACCCCAACACAATTCACCGTGTTGATAAGAGCCTCGGCTGGTGCTTTCAGAATATCGCCTGTTCCTACCTCGATCATCTCAATTCACCTAGAAGTACCAATCAGAAAAAGACCATCTCAGCCTCTTGCGCTCAGCCCAGTCGATACTTTGTTTCATATCCGCTTCAAGGTGTAGAATGTCGGCTTGGTTGGTTTCATGAATGTTGGGATTATTCCCGCGATGAATTATGTAGAGCATAATCGAACGTGGACAGAAATAGAACGGGACACATTCTCCTACCATTAAGTGCTCGTGACAACTAACGGGTCTTTCCTCTAAACGGCGACGCTTGATGTCCGTCATTCCTATACACCGATAGTTTGACTCCTGTTCCAACATCTTACGGTCTGACCTGAGTTCTTTACATTGAAGAATTTTTGGAAGGTTGTCAATGTGCGTAATATGATAAATTATGGGATTGTCCGGAACGCTCATGCAGTCTCTTCCCCAAGAGAGGCTTTCTTTGCTTTTTAGGTTGTTTGCCTTCGATCATCCCCTCATCGGTTTTTGAGGAAGTCTTTGAATCCTTGTTATCCAGTTTACTTGGCTGGACTTTCGCTGTCGAGCCTGCCCTTGAACTCGTCCTTGGATTAGAAGAAAACATCTATCCACCAGACAACTTGATGGTTCTCGCTTCCTTTTGGACCAATTGGAAAATTCAATCTGTTCGTCCAGAAGTTTCCGTTTTTTCTGGCAAGAAAGGAGTTGTTATTTCTCCAAATGGTCGAGTATAATGAGATAAACAGTATTCTCAACCAAAAAAGAAACGGAGATCAACAACTCACTAATTCCCTATCCCCCCTCTTCTTCCTATATTAGTGGTTGCCTCCGTTTTGTTCCTGCTCGTTTGGGTTCCTAAAACGGGTGGGATTATGACCCCTAAAAAGGAGGGTTGGTGATGGCGTCCCCTCTATTTCCTTTGGACGATTCCGAGGATTCCCTCGCAAACAACTCGAGCGCAACCCGATCGGGGCGCGAAATTTTTAGTGGCGTGGAATCGCTGCCGGCTGAGCGCTGCCTTGAAATGTTCCGGCTGATGGTCCGCACACGCGCCTTGGAAGAACGGACAATCAAAATGTCCAAATCGGGAGAAGGGTATTTTTGGGTCGGTGGGCCTGGTGAAGAGGCCTTCAATGTGTGCTTGGGGCTGCAAGTCAACAAAGGTTTCGGCCCCGCTTACGATTATCTCCACTTGCACTATCGGAATGCCGGCGTGCTGTTGGCTCTTGGAATGCCAATGGTGGACCATGTTCGGCAAATGGCCATGACGGCGACCGACCCCCATTCGCGGGGACGTAACTTCGTCGGGCATTATGCCGTCAAAGAGTGGAATGTCGTCCCTGTGACCAGTGTGATTGAGATTCAATATGTTATGGCACCGGGCACGGCCATTATGCAAAAGCGGGTGCCCAATGGAACGGGTGTGTCGATTGTCGTTGGGGGAGATGCGGGAACTGCCGAAGGGGATTTTACCTCCTGTATGATTTGGTCCACACGACCGAAGAACGAACTTCCGGTTCTTATGATTGTGACCAACAACGGTTACGGTATCTCGACCCCTGCTCACACGCAACATGGAGAACGACGGATTTGCGATCGGGGAGAACCCTTTGGCATTCCGGGGGAAACGGTGGATGGGAACGATCCAATCACCACATGGCACGCGATCCGGCGGGGGCTGGAGTACTGCCGACAAACCCGCAAGCCCTATCTGCTCGAAGTGTTTGTATCTCGCTTGCATGGCCACAGTTCTTCGAGTGGAGCGGCTCGGGTCTCGGATGAGCCGGATTGCCTGAAATTGTTCGAGACCAAACTGATCAATGCCGGCTTGTTGCATCAAGAATTGGTGGAACACATTTACCAAAACGCCCACGAAGAAGCCGATGCGGCGGTTGTGCAAGCAATGGAAGAGCCACGTCCCCTACCGGAAGACGTCGAGAAATTCACTTATGCCCCCAGTCCGGTCGATGTGGTTTATCCCGAGGACTACACCGGTTTGCCTCGCTAAAGTTCTAAAGTTTCGATCCTCTCTCTTAGAATCTAGAAACCATCATGGCGACCTTGGTACAAGCGGTTCGATTAGCCTTGCATTATGGCGAAACTCATTTAGGGGTGACCGATATTTTCGGGGAAGATGTCGGCCCGCCTTTAGGGGGGGTTTTTACGGCAACGCAAGGACTGAAAACGGCGTGGAATAGTCCCTTGGATGAACGGGGAATTGTCGGAACGGCGATGGGAATTGCCTATGGGGGGGGGCGACCTGTCTTTGAGATTCAGTTTTGTGATTATGCCTTTAATGTGATCGATTTGCTCAAGGTGGTGGGGAATCAGCGTTGGGCCTCGGCCGGCGGATTTGATATGCCCGTGGTGATGATGACCCCGACCGGTGCGGGCATTCGGGGGAGCATGTATCATTCCCATTCCTATGAATCGTGGGCCTCGCGATTGCCCGGCTGGAAAATTGTCATGCCCTCCGATGCTCTGGATGCCTACGGGCTGATGCTCTCGGCGATTGTCGATCCCAACCCCGTGATGGTGCTTTTGCCTAAAGCCCTGTTGCGAGTTCGCAGTGATCGACTGATTCCCGGCGAACCGGAAGACCCACAAGAACTTTCCCGAAGGATCGATGCTCCGGTAGGGGATCGGAAAAACTGGACTCCCGATTGGCCACCGGTGCAGGAATACTTTGTGCCGATTGGATCGGCTCGCTTGGTTCGTGAAGGAGAAACTGCCACCGTTATCAGTTACGGGCGCACCCTTCCTTTGTGCGTGCAGGTTTGTGATGATCTGCAAAAGAATCATGGCCTGAGTTTCGATGTCCTCGATATCAGAAGTATTTTCCCCTACGATTGGAAGGCCATTTCCCAAAGTGTGCAAAAGACCGGTCGCGTGGTGATCGTCAATGAAGATACCGAAGTGACCAATTTTGCGGAACATTTGTTACGGCGAATCATCGAGGAACATTTTTATGATCTGGTTGCTAAGCCGAAAGTGATTTCTGGAAAACACGTTCCGGGAATCGGTTTGAATCAGGTCTACGAGTACAACACCGTTCCGCAAGCAGAACACATCCGAGAGGCCATCTTCGAGGTGGCAACAGAACCGGTTTAATGAGAATCGTTACAGAACTCGATCCTCACCTTGAAACCCGTTCGGCAATAGCCATTCTCCCTCGACAGGGGCTTAATGAGAATCGTTACAGAAATCGATCCTCACCGATCAATGAATGAGAACGACTCGGCATTTCCTAGGGGTCTGTTATCAAATCTGGGTGGATAAAATCTGGGCAGATGCCT
>CAZFDX010000491.1:0-2035 GCA_964518325.1 uncultured Alcaligenaceae bacterium
ACATGACGGAGTTCGGGAAATCCCCTTTACTCAGTGTTGAGGAACTTCGTCAGTTGGGTTACAAAATGGTTCTTTTTCCGTTAACGGCATTTCGGGTGGCGATGCAGGCGGCGGCTCGGACCTATCAACAACTCTTTGAAAAGGGAACCCAAAAAGATTCCCTCCCTTTGATGATGACCCGTGCGGAATTGTACGATTTGTTAGGCTATTCTTCTTACGAGCAACGAGATCGGGTCTATTTCGGTAATAGCTGAGGAACGATGAGATCGTTCTAGCTGATTGCTTTACTAGCACCGGTTACCCAAGCATGAAGCAGTAACAGGGCCATCATTCCAGGGAGATAAATGATCGATGCCCGCAGTACACGTCGGGCCGATTCGGTATCTCGTTTATCCGAGAATTGCAGGGTGGTTGCTAAGAATCCGCAGCCGAGAAGGATCGCTCCGGTGGAATAAATCACATCTACCGAACCGGTGACCATAGGAACCAAGCTGGAAAGAATAAGCCCCAAGCACCAAAGGATCATGGCACGACTGGTGCGGCTTCCTGCTGGGTCCACACACGGAAGCATCCGGCAACCGGCCTGAGCATATTCCTCCCGATACATCCACGCAATGGCCATAAAGTGGGGTAGTTGCCAGCAAAACAACACGAGAAACAACGCAATCGCATCGACATCGGGCCAACCTTGTGCCGCACAAAACCCAATCACGGGGGGCATAGCGCCCGGAATCGCCCCGACGACGGTATTCCATGTCGTGCGGCGTTTCATGGGCGTATAAATGGCCACATACAGCAGAAAGGTGAGAGCCGCCACGGCCGCTGCCTGCCAATACGGGATAAAAACCAACATATAGACGGTGCCCAATCCGCCGAGAATCCAGCCGAAGAGCAAAACCTCGGTGGCGCTCAATCGCCCTGAAGGAAGAGGGCGATTGGCGGTTCGCCGCATGAGTTTGTCCGAATCGCGTTCGATCCATTGATTGATGGCACTCGAACCGGCAGCCACGAGACCGGCCCCCAATATCGTGTGAAACAGGATCACCAGATTGGCTTCCCGCCCTGCACCGATCAAATATCCTGTTGCCACCGTGATGAGTACCATCATGGCAATACGGGGCTTGGTTAACGTGACATAATCGGCCCATCGCGAGGGGGTTTTCTGACTCACAGCAGATCGCGTCTGATTAGTCGGTTCGGCTTCCACAGTCGCTATCATACGCCTCCACCCACAGAAATTCGATCCACTGTTGTGAATTTGGGGGTTTCCCACTCGGTTTCGGGCGAATCGGTTTCATTCACCGCTTCGGAAGAGGCCTTCCTTTGGGATTGTGTCAAAAAGGCAATCATCACCCAACCGCTTAAGGCCAGCAACCATGCCCCTAGGTGAGTATGCAACGTCCGAACGATCGCCTTACCAGTGGTGAGCCGATCCAAATCGGCAGGAATCCCAAGACCAAATTTTCCGACCCACGCTTCCACCCCCAGTAAAATTTGGATACCCAATAACCCCATCAGGAAACGGGCAGGGATTTTGAATCGATTCTTCAGTTCGGGGGTTTGAACCAAAGATTTAATCACCAAGATGGCCAACCCCACCACAACAAAGGCAGTGAATAAATGTAATCGCTGCGATAAAGGACTTGTGTGATGGCGGAGCAACGCCCCAAAAATGATTTGCCCATAGGCAAAAGCAAACAGGGCGATAGCATAGGCACGTTGACGTTTCGGCTCGAACAAGGCAAATCGAGAGCGAACCGGACCCGTCAGCCCCACCAAGCAGATAATCAACGTGAAGACCAAGGGGGCAAAGCTCCCGTGAAAGGCGGCCAGATCGGTTCCCAGAAGCGCATCGAAGCGGACGCGAACTCCGCCCAGAAGGCCTTGAATCATCACCCCAATCAGAGTGAACACCCCCAGTAAGCGAGTGATTCCTCCCCGCCCTATATCTTATACACATCTCCGAGCCCACGAGACCGTACTAGATCTCGTATGCCGTCTTCTGATGGAAAAAAAAAAAGAGAACGGAGACTGG
>CAZFDX010000492.1:0-3428 GCA_964518325.1 uncultured Alcaligenaceae bacterium
AAGCCACCTTGGTGAAAGTATCCAATAACGAAACATTCATTGCCTCGCAACTTCCTCCCAGCGTGCATGGGATTCGGGTAGATTATTCCAGTATTTTCGGGACGGACGTTCCACCCGAAGGGGTCGCTATCAAAATGATCGATCGAGGCAGCTTGGCAGCAAAAGCCTTACCCGATTGGCAGAAAAATTCCCGCTATGTGATTTTGAGCGTCAATCGAAAACCCGTCAATTCACCGGCAGAATTTTACGCTGCATGTGAGAAAAGCCCCGTCTCTTTAGAAATTCGCGAACATGGTAAACGGGGCGCCGGAACGATCATCACACTGCCGGAATAATATCGATTCGAGGAGAAACGAATCAAGGTATGGACGTGTTGGAGTGTGAGGCAATTTCCCAGTTTCCGGAGTGAATCGTTCAAGCTACAAGAAGAATGATCCCGAACAACCTATAAGAATGTTGGTCCCGAACGAGAAGCCCCTCTTGAGGGACTGCGTACCCAATGTGAAAAATTCGCCGGAAAAGACTGCGACTACAAGGGAACTTGCGGCAGCCATCGGGACCGCAGATGCAATGCGAAAAATTCGCCGGAAAAGACTGCGATGACAAGGTTGCCCCCTAGTAAATCGTAGAATCTGGTCCCGATTCTGTTACAACGACAAGAAAGAGTTTATCATTAACATTCGGAGTTGAAACTTTTTATGATGAGTGTCAACATCTTTCAAAAAATTATCGATCGTGGGATACCAGCCAACATCGTTTATGAGGATGAACAATGCCTTGCGTTTCACGATGTTCGGCCCCAAGCACCCACGCATATACTAATCATCCCCAAAAAGGTGATTCGCACGCATGCCGACTTGGTTGAGGAAGATGCACCGGTTCTCGGACACATCCATTTAGTGGCCGTGAAATTGGCCAAACAACTCGGACTCACCTCGGGGTATCGACTTGTAATCAACTGCGATGCCGATGGAGGACAGACCGTCCCCCATCTTCATATGCATCTTTTAGGAGGAAGATCGTTAGGTTGGCCCCCCGGCTAGGGAGAGTACCTAAGCTCCATACTTGATGAAAATTAAGAAAATTTATAACGAAATGCAAACTTGGGCTATTAAACAATCGTTATAGATGCTATCATCGCCCTTTGAAGAATCATGTCTTGGAGAATGAAAAGATGCGTTTGTCATTCTTGCTGTTGATAGGCCTACTTGGGTTTGGTGTCATTCCCACCTCTCACGCTGCCCCTTTACCCAAAGCGGGCGGGGGAGATAAAACCGCTGAAAAGGTCGAGGCCATCAAGAAAGCTCTCGATAAGGTGGGGAACTTCGAGTTCTCTGGGAATACCCTTGCCGCTGTGATTAACACCCTCTCCGAAGATTACAAAATTAATATCACCATCGACCAAGCCGCCATGAATTTCATCGGTATTGCTCTCACCGAAATGAACGTGGAATTCAAACAAAGAGACGTGAAACTCCGGACGGCTCTTCGTGGGATGCTTCAACAATGTGGCCTGAGCTTTGGCATTATCGACGGTGGGGTTCTCATTTCCACCGAAGAGATGATTGTCTATCGCCAATTAAAACAACGGGTCGATATTACTGTTGAGAATTCTCCATTAAATAAGGTCCTCAAGGAACTTTCGCAGCGTTATGCCATCAACATTGTGTTCGATCCGAAACTCAAGGCCAAAATCGAAGCCAATGTGAGTTTGCAAGTGGAAGATGTCCAACTCGACTCGGCCATCAAAATTCTTTGTGAAATGGCCGAAGTGAAATCCGCTCGAATCGGGAACATGCTCTACATCACGACCGAAGCTCGGGCCGACAAACTTCATGAGCCATTCAATCCTTCTAGTATTCCGAGTGGGCCATTCAATCCGGGTCCGGGATTTCCGTTGCCGATTGGTCCGGGAGGTGGGATTGATGGTGTTCCTGGAGTGGTGCCTGCCCCGAGAAACGAGAAACCGGCCGTTGACCCTCCTCCTGCTCCTCCTGCGGTAGCCCCTGCTCTTCCTGCGGTAGCTCCTGCTCCTCCCGTTGTAGCGCCCGATCGATAAACCCCGATTTTCCCACAACTTCGGTAAGTTTTTCCAGAATTGATTGACTTACCTTTCCCCAATCGGGTATGATCACCTAAAGAGATTCTGGACGAGTCTTCTCATTTCGTTGTTTTTGTTGTCGGGTTTCTTTCACCCTGTATCGCACCGGAGATTTATGAAGAACTCAGTCGGCGATTTTTCGGGGCGTTCCTCCTCTCATAAACCAGTTGAGGGAACTTCCGCAGATACCAACCCCGTACCGCCGGTTGAACCCCCTACGACACCCTCCCCCAAAAAACCCAGTTCCGTTTCGGAACCGATTCTCGAAGATCGATCCGACCGCCCCACCGTGATCTCGAAACCCGTGCGGAAATCCCACTTCGATTCGGAAATAACCCAATCTCTCATCGGCAGAAGACTCGGGCCATTTGTATTACAAAGCCCAATCGGGGTCGGGGGAATGGCTGCCGTGATGCGAGCAAGGGATGATTCCCTAGGCCGCGATGCTGCGGTTAAAATTCTCCCACCGGACCTCGCGACCGATCCGGAAAATGTGAGCCGATTCCGACTCGAAGCTCGTGCAGTGGCTCGGCTGGATCATGACAATATCGCTCGGGTCTATGCCGCCGGCGAAGATAACGGGCTGCACTACATCGCTTTTGAATTCGTTGAAGGGGAAAATCTTCGGCAACGGATGTATGCCCAAGGGGGAAAGATCACTCCTCAAGAAGCGATCTCGTATCTGATGCAAGTGGCATCGGGACTGGCGCATGCAGCCTCGCGGGGTGTGGTCCATCGCGATGTGAAACCTTCCAACATCATTATCACTCCGTCAGGGACGGCGAAACTGGTTGATATGGGGTTGGCGCGGAACCTCGAAAGTTCTTCGTTTAATGGCCAACTCACTCAATCCGGTGTGACCTTAGGCACCTTTGACTATATTGCCCCAGAACAAGCGATCGACCCCCGCACGGCGGATGTGCGATCCGACATTTATTCGCTGGGCTGCACCTTCTACCATGTGCTTACCGGTCGCCCCCCTGTTCCGGAAGGTACCGCTGCCAAGAAACTCGATGCCCATCAACGTCATCGCCCGATCGATCCCCGCTTGCTTAACCCCGAGATTCCTAACGAACTGGTCGCGATTCTCGGTCGCATGATGGCCAAGAAGCCGGAACAAAGGTATCAGGACCCCGAATCGTTGATTGCCGACCTGCAACCTTTGGCCGTTCGGTATGGCATTTATCAGCCCAAAAATATCGAAGCGGCTCATGACAGTTCGATTTCGCGACCGAGAACGTGGTGGTTGGTGTTGGCTGCCTCGATTTTTCTCATGACCTTGGTTTTTGTCTTCTTCCTTTCAAGGACCCCCTACGAGGAATCTCAA
>CAZFDX010000493.1:0-3963 GCA_964518325.1 uncultured Alcaligenaceae bacterium
AAGGGATCAGCATGATTGCCCACGAATTTTGTCACGAGGTCAAACCGAATTGTGGCAAATGTCCTCTCCTTTCGGATTGTGCGCATGGTCAACAAGAAACGAAACCCCCGTCCCGATCGAAGAAAGCCAAATAGAAAGCGAAATGTCTGCCAGTGTGTTTGAACAATTAGTGCACAAGCTCGATGCTCAGCAAGCGGCCTATTCGGTATTGCATCACGAACCCGTATTTACCAGTGAACAAGCCGCTGCCGTGCGTGGCGTGCCACTTTCCACGGGGGCCAAGGCTTTAGTTCTCAAGGCAGGGGATTCCTTCATTATGGTGGTTCTTCCGGCCGATCGAAAGTTCGATGGTAAGAAAGCGAAGCAGAATTTGAAGGTCAAAGGAACCCGTTTTGCGGATAAAGATGAAGTACTTTCGATCACCCGCCTGACGCCCGGTTCGATCCCGCCGTTTGGTTCGTTGTTTGGATTGCCGACCTTTTGCGATCCGGCCCTGACGTTAAACGAAACGATCAACTTTAATGCAGGCGATCATGCCATTTCGATTGCTTTACCTGTGAGCGACTATCTGAGGATCGAGGCCCCGACCCTTTGCGAGGTGACCTAGCAGAACCGGCTCTATTCTTCCCAATCCCAAACCAAAACGCGACCTTGAGAATCTCCGATCGCACACAGCAAGCCATCGGGGCTGACTGCTATCGAGGTGCACTTTTTGAGAGGCCATTTGTACGATCGGACAATCTCGAAACTTTCGGCATCCCAAACGTATACTTCTCCTCCGGTAAAATGAACACTTAAGTAATGCTTTTGGTTCGGATGTAGGACCATCTTCCAAAACGAACCCCGACAGGGCTTCTTTACGTTCCGTAGGTATTTCCCTGTCTGAATATCAAAGAACCGAATATGTGTGTCTTTGAGCAAAATAATTTGATCTTCTCGGGGGCTTAGTAACATCTCCCCGCCAGTAAAATGTTTAATGTTTTCTATTGACCGGATCAATTTTCCATCTTCGCTACTGAAAAAATCAAGGGCCGGTTTTTCGTCTTCAGAATTTATAGCTCGCTTACTGATCATGATCTTTTTATCTCGTGTTAAGATTGCTCCAAAATTTAAAGAACTGATCTCTTCGCCATTTTTGTACTCCCAAATCATTTTGGGTTCTTTAGGGTTTTTCAGATTCCACTTCCTTGCGATACGTCTTTCATCCCGAATGTCTATCATGGAAATCAATTCATCCTCATTCAAAATATGATTATCACCATAGATAGCCCAGAGATTAAAGAAATGATGCTTGCCCGTTGTTAGATCAATAAATCCGGCCCCTATTGGGTAATCGGAAAAAGTCAAAATGTTTCCATTCCCCATGAACTGTAAATTGGGTCTAAAACAGCGGAAGTTCAATAGGTAATCTCCGAATTTCCTTTCCCTGAGATAACATTTAACGCCAGTGGCGATTAGGTATTGATTGTCGGGGGAAAAGGTTAATGTGCTCACAACGAAAGGATAGGGATGTTTCATGATAAACATTTTCCAGCTCGCTTGTGTTTTGATTTTTAAGATGCTCTCGTAGAAACAACAGGATCACATCATAATAAACATCGAATGGTTCGTTTATGACGTTATTTTGAATTGCTCACGAGGAAAAATTTCTCGAAGAGGAAAGGGCATAGCGAACACAATAATTTGCCGATGACGTTATTTTGAACAGTACAACGAAAGAAAAATCGGGAATACTCCATCTTGAAATAGGTCGGCCTAGAAGGATGCTTGTTCTTTGTATTCGGATCGTTGTGAGGGCTTTGCTTCGAGCATGTCCACACTAGGGGGCTGAGGTGTCAAAAGTCTCTCGGCGCTCGGGAAAAATAAGCATGTTGCTCAAGATTCGTTCGGTGGAAAGAGTGAGTTTTGCCCTTTTGAGTATCTCCAAAATATGTAAAACAACTCTGTTGCCCAAAATCGAAGGAAATTGGTAATGGCAAGTGAACAAGGGACGGAAGAGCCTAAACGATCGGCCGTTGAATTTTTGAAAGAGGGAAGCCGATGGTTGAGAGGAACACTGCGAGAGGAATTAGCTCAAGATACCGATCATTTCAGTGATGAGGCCAAACAACTGCTGAAGTTTCACGGGAGTTATCAGCAAGAGGATCGGGATGCCCGAAAGAATCGAGCTAAAACGGGTGTCGGCAAACATTACATGATGATGGTTCGGCTGAAACTTCCGGGTGGAAAACTGACCGCAGCCCAATACCTTGTTCTTGATGATTTGGCCGAGAAATATGGTAACCAAACCCTACGCTTTACGACCCGTCAGAGTGTGCAGTTTCACGGGGTTTTGAAGGGGAATTTGCGCCCGTTGATTCAAGAGTTGAACCACGCATTGATTTCGACCTTGGGGGCCTGCGGCGATGTGAACCGGAATGTGATGGCTTGTCCGGCACCTTTGGGAGATCAACCTCGCAAAGCGGCCCAAAATCTAGCCGATGCGATTGCCGCCCATTTAGCTCCCCGATCTAAGGCCTATCATGATATTTGGCTCAACGGCGAGAAAATGTCGCCCGATGCCGATCAGGAAAATGATGTCGAGCCGATTTACGGCAAAGTGTATCTGCCCCGAAAATTTAAGACGGCCATTTCGTTGCCTCATGATAATTGTGTGGATGTTTTCGCCAACGATTTGGGCTTCTTGGCCGACGTTCAGAATGGCCAAACCGTAGGATATAACGTACTCGTGGGGGGGGGGTTCGGTCGCACTTCGGGCAACCCCAATACCTTCCCTCATTTAGGTCAAGCTCTGTGCTACGTCACTCCCGATGAGGCCGTTGCCGCTTCCGAGGCAGTCATCAAGTTCTATCGCGATCATGGGAATCGGGCCGATCGCAAACGGGCGCGGATTAAATATGTCATTCATGATTGGGGGATTGAACGAGTCCGCGAAGTCTTTGCCCGTGATTATTGGCAAAAATCCATTCAGTTACCCAAGGATTTACCCATTACGGGGGCCGACCTGCATCATGGTTGGCATCCTCAGGGCGATGGCAAATGGTTTTTGGGGCTTTCTATCGAGAATGGTCGTGTTAAGGATGAAGGGGCTTTAAAACTCCGCTCGGCCTTGCGGAATATCGTATCGACTTGGAAATGTTCCTTGCGTGTGACCGGTCAACAGGACGTCTTGTTGTGCGATATTGCCCCCGAACATAAAGCAGCCATCGAAGGCATCCTCGATTCCCACGGCGTTCCTCGACCAAGTAATCTTTCGTTATTGCGTCGCTGGTCGATGGCATGCCCTGCTATCCCGACTTGTGGCCTTGCGATTACCGAAAGTGAACGGGCCTTACCAACGATCATTTCTCAATTGGAAACGATCGCTCAGGAATTGGGCCTTGCTGATGTGCCCATTTCCATTCGGATGACGGGGTGCCCCAACGGCTGCGCCCGACCTTATAATCCCGATATTGGACTCGTGGGGCGCAGTGGTGAGAAGTACACCTTGTTCATCGGGGGCAATCAGTTGGGAACCCGTTTGGCGTTTATGCTTCAGGATTTAGTTCCTCGTTCCCAGTTACCCGAGATTTTCCGGAAGTTGTTGACCCGCTTCAAAGCAGAGCGATTGGCGAATGAAGCCTTTGGTGATTTCTGTAACCGTCTGGGTGTCGAGAGCCTTTGTGAAACTCTGGGATTTGCAGTTCCGAAAGGGGGCGCCTAGCCTCTGCCTGTGTCGATGCTTGCAACCCTGTCCAAGAAGTGGTTTGACAATTCTGAAGCAATCATCCAACGTTGATGATGGTGTGATTATGCGGCGATCATGAATCACGATGATTGAGTAATCATGTGGTTCTCTTCGTTATCCTTTGATGCCGTTCATACTGAGAAATTCTTTGAGAAACTCGATACTATCGGGGTCCCATTTTTCGTCTTTTGCAAAGCCAATCAGAGTTTCAATGTCCTCTTTGAGACGTTTCAGGT
>CAZFDX010000494.1:0-7089 GCA_964518325.1 uncultured Alcaligenaceae bacterium
ACCCCATTCGACTCGGGAGGAATGGGGGGTAAATCGGGTGGGGAGGTGGCAGTTGCCAAGGGTTTCGCCTCCAAATAAATGGTTAAGGTCGAAAAATCCCCACGAGCATAAGGGGTTTTTCGACCTAGTTTGGGTACAGAAATTCAGTGTTGATATTCTAGAGAAAAACCTTAGTTTACCTAGGTCGGAAGTTGGGAACTTTCCTCATTTTGTGGGGTCTAATACATAGTCACCCAACCAACCGATTTACCCCCCACCCCTTACTTTTTGGAGGTCAACATGTATCGACTTCTTTCAGTGAGCTGCTTGCTCGCCGGCGTTGTTTTTTTTGTGAGCAACGACACTTCCTCCGCTGAGGACCCGAAACTCTCGGTCGGTGCGAAAACCACGATTGAGAAAAAACTGCCGGTCAAAATCTCCCTCGATGTGAAAAATGTGATGATTCGCAATGTCATCGAAGAGATCGATGCCGCCATGGCCGAGGCCAAAGGTGGTAAAGTCCGCATCAAACCCAAACCGGGTGACGGGGTGACCTTAACCACTCGCGTGACCCTGAGCGTGAAAAATGCCCCCTTGGAAGAGGTGCTGGACCTACTGGTGAAGAATGTCGATCGCGGTTGGGGTTGGTATGTTCACGTTGGTAAACCCGGTGAACAAGATGACGGGGCGATTTACATCACAACAAATTCTAAGGATCGTAAATATCCTAACGCCGGGGGGGGGGACAAGAAAGATAATCCAAAGAAGGATGATTCCAAGAAAGACTCCAAGGATAAGTAATCCGGTTATACACTCAACCTTAACGCCCCCCTGTACATCTCACTCACGAATTTTTTTCTGTGGATTTCGATCGTTTATGTCCGGACCCACCTTGGGATTTGGACAATGCTACAGCTATCGGCCTCGTTGGGATCGGTGGTAAACTGACCTCGGCGACCTTACTTCGGGCCTATTCCGAAGGGGTTTTCCCTTGGTATAGCTCGGATGATCCCGTGATGTGGTGGTCGCCTGACCCCCGTGCTATTTTCGATATTCACACGGGTATTTATATTTCCCGCCGTTTAGCACGCACCATCCGCAGTGGGAAGTTTGAAATTCGGATGGATACCGCTTTTCGGGAAGTCATGTCCGCGTGTTCCATTCGTCCCGAAGGAACATGGATTACCCCCGAGATGTTAGATGCCTATACCAAGCTCCACGAAGAGGGTTTTGCCCACTGTGTTGAAACTTGGCGGGATGGAAAATTAGTCGGCGGGGTCTATGGTGTGGCTTTGTGTGGCCTTTTTGCTGCCGAGAGTATGTTCTATCGCGAATCCGATGCCTCGAAGGTGGCCCTCGCGGCTCTATTCGATCATCTCCGCGCTCGGGGCTATACTCTCGTTGATACCCAGATGCTTACCGAACACACTCACAGAATGGGGGCTTTTGAAATCGATCGGGCACTGTATCTTGATATGCTCCAATATGCGTTACAACAAGAGAATGTGACCTTTCACCCCAATCAAATTCCAAAAATTTCTGCATAAGCCTCGGGATTAAAACCCACCACCACGAGGGAACCTAAAATGGCGGTCGGTGCCCGTAAATTCCCTGTGGGACCCATGAGGAAACTTAACAGGGTCTCCTCATCGGGGCGATCTTTTACCAGATCGAATTGTGTGACCTTCTTCCCTTTGATAGCGATCAACTTCTTCGCATTCTTCAACAGCGCTAAGGCAGCCTCCGGCCCGTAGCGAACTTTGTTGGCGTCAACGGTTTGAGTTACCGTGATTTTGGCAGGCTCAAGGAACCCCTGAGCTTTTTTACAGGTGGTTCAGGCATTTCGATTATAAAGCCAATCGATGGATTTTGGCATGTTCGTTCTCCTTTTCATCGATTCCTAGGCGCCTGTGATTAACAGAACAAGCCCCGATTTTGAAAATCGAGGCTTGCGCAAAAAGGTCTAATTTGTTTTGTTATTCAAGCAACACTTCGAGTGTTCGATTCTTAGTCGTTTGAAACTCAGGGTATGCATAACGCAGAGAGTTCCATCCTTCGAGAATTCAACGCTCAAAGTGTTATGGTTTCGGGCTGGGCAGAGGAGCTACGGGTGCCGGTGCGGGTACCGGAGTGCCATAGTTCGGAACGCCGTAGCCTTGACCGTATCCAGGAACGATCGGAGGAGAGGTGAAGGGGGCATTCATCGGCCCAATAAATGGGTTCCCTGGGTAGTAAGCCTGATTGATTCCCGGCATGGGGGCGGCTGTTTGGAAATGAGCATCATACGGGAAGTATTGGTACCAAGGGGCTGCCATGTAAATCGGCAGTGTGGGCATACGGTAGAGAGCATCGGCTCGACGATTCATCGGAAGAATCGGCAAGTTCCAAATCGGGTGGGTCCAAAAGGCCCGATCGTGAGTCAAGTGCGGGTAGGTCGAAGAGATAGGTGCGTTCGTCTTGGGTGGAAAATCGGCTCGTGCTTCTTGCCCTGTTGCTAATCCCATGGCAACGATCGTGGCAATGATCAAAAATTTCTTCATGAGGTCCTCGTAAGTTCAGTTCCTTGAACAAAAATCCTAAAGCAACTCAAGGAGATTGATTTAGGGGTTGAGAGTTTTTGGTTGCGTTGTTTCATTCCGGTGATTAGCGACCCGTTAGCCAAGTCGGATACACCGCATCGGAAACGTAACTGGGCATGTAGTAGTAAGTGGCCCGAGCGACTTTGGAATTCGAGTGAGCTTCCTCACGGACACTGCTGGGAATTACTGCAGGGGGAGGAGCCGGAGTTGAGGGGACCGGCGATACTCCTTGTGTGGGTGAGTAAGCGGGATAAGCGCCGGGCGGAAGAGCTGGCATACCTCCCGTCGGCAGTCCCATCGGGGCTTGATAGCCGGGATAACCTCCCGGATAAAGTCCTGTAGGTTGCCCCCCCCCTAGCACTCCAGGGCCGGGGTAAGTAATCGCGTATCCCCCAGTGGGAGCATATTGTTGACCACCAAAGAGGTAGTTCTTAACGTGTTTTTGAGCGCTGCCATGAGGACCAAAATCACCCGCATACTGAGCATATGGTCCACCCGTGGGAGGTCCCCAAAGTCCCGGTTGAGCAGGGTAATAGTCCCCCGTGTGAGGTCTCGGGATGTGCATACGAACATATCCCGGATCATTCAAATTGTAAGGTCCGTAATTAAATAGGGGAGTGGGTTGGTGAATCCAACCGAAACAACGCATGGCAAATGCGCCGAGAAAACCATAGCCCCTGGCCTCTTCAGGTGTGCCCCAAGCGAATACGCCGGTAGGGTTCGAGGCTAGGAGAGTCAGAGCGGCAACGCCTGACCACAAGAGCCGTTTCATAAAAGTTCATCCTAAAGTATTTCGCCCGGACCCGAGAGCATCCTTAGCTCTCTCTTCCTTGCCCGGCACTATTAGGATTGCCGCGCAAAATGATTTAGGCAGCCGATAAAGTGATTCCTGCGAGATGTTTTCTGTCTCGGGTCTTTCCCAATGCATACAATCGGAACGATTGGAAACGAACCAAACCGCAGAGCCGATAAGTCAATCACGAACCATAAAATCCCGACTGGGGAAAGTGTGCGATTTCCCAAGTTAAAGAGCATCTTCTTCGTAACGGAAAACAGGTATTGCAGCATAAGAGCTGGTTCACCTCATATCCATTCTCTGACCGTTTCTTTGTAACTACACACAAGGATTTCAGAACAAGAGGGAGAAGAAAAGAGTAGGGTGAAGGGTGAAGGAAATTCCTCAAATGTGACATTCCCATAGTCCATTTTTGATGCCATTTTTGAATGTCGGATTCTGACGTCTCCTATGGGGAGGGGCAATGTTCGCGAAGAGCAAGCCCAGAAACCTAATGCCCCGAGAAAGCGGTAAGAATGATCCGAGGAAATTTTTGAAGGTGATTCCCCGAGCAAAATCATTCAGCGAGTTCTTCGAGCAAAATCATTTCGCGAGTTCTTCGAGCAAAATCCGATTCACTACCTCCGCGTTGGCTTGCCCTTTGGTTTCCTTCATGACCAGCCCCTTGATGCGATCGGCTGCTTTCACCTTGCCTGCTTTGAAATCGGCGAGGGCTTGGGGATTGGCTGCAATGGCCTTTTGGTCAAACTCACGGATTTTCCCTTCATCAGAAACCACTTCAAAGCCAAGTGCCTTCATCGAATCTTCAGCGGTTGTCCCGTTGGCGAGCATGTGGTTGTAAACCTCACGGGCTTTTTCTCGCTTCAAACCCGATTTGGAAATTTTCACCAATCCTGCGATACCCTCGGGAGGAAGGGGAAACCGTTCGATTTCCCCTCCATAGCTTTCCTTGACCGTTGCGAGAATTTCGTTGTTCACCCAATTGCAAGTGGCTTTGGCATCGCCCGAAATGGCGGTGGCTTTCTCGAAATATGCAACCACTTTCCGACCCCAGGAGGTGTGAACACCGGCATCGTAAGCCGAGAGAGAGTAGGGCGCTGCTTGTAACCGAATCCTTTGCTGCGAAGGGAGTTCTCCCATTTCTTCACGGGCTTTCGACACTTCCTCTTCCTGCACCACCACAGGCACAAGGTCCGGCTCGGGAAAGTATCGATAATCGGCTGCACTTTCTTTGTGACGTTGAACTACAGTGATACCTTTCTCCCCGTTCCAACCTGCTGTGGTTTTAGCGATTTTACCAAAGCGATAATTGATAGGGTCTTTCTGGAATTCCTCGTATTGTCGGGCTGCTTCATAATCGATTGCTTTCCCCACCGCCGAGATACTGTTGAGGTTTTTCACCTCAACCAACGGAGTGGCCACGATGCTCCCATCTGTTTGCGGGATATGAATGTTGACGTTCGCATCACATCGTAGCGATCCCTCTTGCATTTCGCAGTCAGAAACCCCAATTTCCCGAAGCATTAACCGTAATTCTTCGAGGTAGGATTTTGCCTCATCTGCCGAATTAATCTCGGGTTTGGAAACAATTTCTACTAAAGGGGTTCCTGTCCGATTGAGGTCCACTTTCGATTCTCCCCCGCGACCCGATTCATCGTGCATGGATTTTCCTGCATCTTCCTCAAGATGCGCACGGATGATTCCAATTTTCTTAGGGAGATACTCTTTCTTAGGATCGAGAGAGGCATTGATCTCCAAATACCCATCATAACTAAAGGGGAGATCGTATTGACTAATTTGATAGTTCTTCGGAAGGTCCGGATAGTAATAATTTTTTCGATCCCATTTCGTGAAGTGGGCGATTTTACAATTCAGGGCGAGGGCTGCTCGCAATGCCAATTGAAAGGCTTGGCGATTCATCACCGGTAAGACCCCAGGCATCCCCAAACAGACCGGACAAACTTGAGTATTGGGGGGGGAACCAAACTTATTCAAACACCCACAAAAGAGTTTCGTCTTGGTCAACAATTGAACGTGAACTTCTAAGCCTACAACAATTCGATAAGGTTTCGACATAACACATCTCGGTGAATAACTCGGTTTAGACGTATTGTATCAATCGGAAATCGAATCGTCGTGCGAGGTCTCTCTCTTCGGGTGGTCTGTCTCTCTGAGGGGATCACTCCAACGAAACAAGTGCCCCACGTTCTCATGGTATGAAGCGACCCGTTTTCAGAAATTTTCTCGTAGCCAATCGATCATCGATTAGGTTCTCATATTGAATCGTTCGTTTGATGGATGGCATCTCAAGTCAGTGGTTCGGGCATCATTCCGGTACAGTGAAGATTCTCGGAATCAACCACATGATGGGACCAATCAATAATCACCGATACCCTCAACTACCACACTCGAAATTTCTCGTATTCGTGCGTTCATTTGATAGTTAAGAGGGACATCCCAAGTAGAAACAGCAAAATTCCAAGATTGCAACATTGCAACAGGACGAAGCAAAATAATTTTGGGCACGATACTTGTCAGACCTGATGCACTTTCCTAGTTCATTTAGCTCACTTGGTGTTTGATTGAAATCAATCAAACTTAAAAGGGAAGCCGGTGTGAATCCGGCGCGGGGCCGCCGCTGTAAACGGTATGGGTGGAACAAGCCACTGCACTTTAGGAGTGTGGGAAGGGTTTCACTTCGACGCCGTAAGCCAGAAGACCTGCCTAGTGAATATGGTTCCATGCTCCGGCACCGAGCGAGTGGACCGGCAGGTTAACACGCGCAAGCACATTTTGCACGGGCCGGTTTTCTTTCCGCTCTCTCTCCGGATGCGCATCCCGCTCGGATTCAGCGGAAAGGTGATTCAAAATGCGTTGTTGTTCTCGGCTCTGTTCCAAGCCCCGACTGGGCTTTACCCTCATCGAATTGTTGGTGGTGATTGCGATCATCGCCATCCTCATCGGGTTACTTTTGCCCGCAGTGCAGAAGGTTCGGGAAGCTGCCAATCGGATTCGCTGTGCCAATAACCTCAAACAATTGGGGCTGGCAGTCCATAATTATGTGAGTACATTCGATGGGATTCTTCCACCCGCCAGAACGCGAGAAAATGGTGTTGATCGTTGGTGGTTTGGTCAAATCATGGGAACGACCATCAATCCGGCTGAGGGGCACTTAATGCCCTACTTAGAGAATAATCGGAGTACCCTTAAATGTCCGACGGCTGATGTAACGAAAATCAATCAGCGGTATGCAGGCGGTACAGGGGGATACGGTTACAACTATTGTTATCTTGCACCGTTGAGTTATCCTGCACCCACTTACCTGCCCGTTTGGCGGCCTGTTTCCATCAGCAGTATCATCAGTACATCGAATACCATCTGTTTTACCGATACCGCAGGGACTTGGATCGATCCGTGGCCGAACGGTACCCCGATTTTGATCGAGGTTCATCTTGGAGAACCCCCAAGCGGGCATGATCCCTCGGTGAATCCAGGGGATGCACAATCATCGAATTTTTTATATTTGGTTGGTCTTGTGATTAACAATACGAAGGGGACACGAAATCCCCCCCCCAGTTGGGACCCGAACAGTGACACTCTCCTTCGAGATAAAGAGAAACTGTTTGATATTGGTTCGAC
Organism: uncultured Alcaligenaceae bacterium; assembly: GCA_964518325.1. Taxonomy (GTDB): domain Bacteria; phylum Planctomycetota; class Planctomycetia; order Gemmatales; family Gemmataceae; genus SKW135. The sequence continues at coordinate 6,994 of CAZFDX010000494.1, forward strand.
TGATGAAGAATGGGGGAAAAATAATTAATCGATAAGCTCGCGGCTTGGGATCGTTATGTTCGTGGATCGGGGTTGTCCAAAACGGCTTGCGTTTGA
>CAZFDX010000495.1:0-7708 GCA_964518325.1 uncultured Alcaligenaceae bacterium
AAACTGCCTAAGGGTATAACAGACCGCTAAGACGAAGATCTACAACGCCAGGAAACAATCACAGCAAGTGAATCAGTTGAACGATTATCCAGCCAGATTCGATAATCTTGTTTTTTTTTTTAATGATACGGCGACCACCGAGATCTACACAGAGTAGGTCGTCGGCAGCGTCAGATGTGGTATAAGAGACAGAAATAAATGGTTACGGGTGCGGGCCACCCCTAAGCGAAACGAAGATGGTTCCACCACTTGGAATGGGGTGATGATCGATGTCACCGATCGGATTCGCGCCGGGGAAGCGCTCCGCGAAAGCGAAGCTCGGTATCGCTTGATGACCGAGAACGTGACCGATTTGATTTGTCGCTTATCTCCCAGTGGGGAAATTCAATTCGTCTCCCCTGCGTGTGAAAGCCTTTTGGGGTTCACTCCTACCGAGTTAGTGGGTCTGAACTGGCATGATATTGTTTATGCCGAGGATCAAGAGAATGTGGCGAAATCGTTCCGCCAAGTCGTCACAGGCCAAGGGCCTCAGATTTTAGCCTATCGATTACGTCGCAAAGATCAGTCCTTGGTTTGGGTCGAATCCTCATCCCGTGCGATACTGGATCGGTATCACGTTCGGGAGGTGATTTCGGTCACCCGAGATATTGAAGATCGAAAAAAACTCGAAGCCAAAATCGGCAATGCCCTGAAGATGGAAGCCGTAGGTCGCTTAGCAGGCGGAATTGCCCACGACTTCAATAACCTGTTGACCGTCATCAACGGTTTTAGCGAAATGCTCCTGAAGAATCTCGAACATCAAGACACCTCACGGAGCCTCTCCCAAGTCAAGGAAATTCGCACTGCCGGTGAACGCGCCAGTGGTCTGGTCAGGCAACTTTTGGCTTTTGGTCGGCAACAAATTCAAACCCGTACCCGAGTGAATTTGAATCAGGTCGTGACCGATTCGGCCAATTTGCTTTCCCGCCTCATTGGTGAGGATATTACCTTAAAAACAGAGCTTTCACCCGATTTAGGTCTGATTTTAGCCGACGTCACTCAGTTAGATCAAGTGCTGATGAATTTGGTGGTCAATGCGCGCGATGCCCTTCCCGATGGGGGGCAAATCATTCTCCGAACCAGTAACGTGGAAATCAAACGGGAACACCGTTTCCCCGATGATGTTCGGCCGGGCCAATACGTTATGTTGGAAGTCGAGGATGATGGCTGCGGGATGGATGAAAAAATCATGAGCCGGATTTTCGAGCCTTTCTTCACAACCAAAGACGTTGGGAAAGGAACAGGGCTGGGCTTAGCGATGGTCTATGGGATTGTCAAACAATCCGAAGGGCATATCAGCGTGGAAAGCCGAGTCAACGACGGGACGAAATTCCGCATTTATCTTCCTCGGTTGGGGACTGTCGACTCGAAAACCCCACTGCCGATGAAAAAACGCCCCGATACGGTTTTTATCGGTCGGGAAACCATTTTGTTGGTGGAAGACGATTCTTCGGTCCGGAAAGTGGTCGCCAGTCTAATTCAATCGCTCGGTTATCGGGTGGTCGAAGCCACCGGAGGAATGGAAGCTCTGCGAACCTGTCGCGAATATACAGGGACAATTCACCTGCTACTCACCGATGTGGTCATGCCGATGATGAACGGCCGAGAGCTAGCCGATCGCGTGAAGAAAATTCTTCCCGGAATCAAAGTCCTTTTCATGTCCGGTTATACCGACGATTCGATCTTACGACATGGCGTGCTAGATGAAGGGGTTTCGTTCATCAACAAACCGATCTCGCACGAAAGCCTCGCTCGGAAACTCCAAGAGGTGCTCCAAACACCGGAATTAGTTAGTTAGCGGGAATGCCTTTAGAGCATCTTCGAGAGGGCCGAATCGTGAGGAATACCGGATCGTGAAGTATGCTAAAGCGTGAAGTATCCTAGAGCCTGAAGCATGCCGAAGCGTCTGCGAAAAAAAATGGCATCGCTCAGCAAAGGATTCCTTCCGCATCCCCCATTATGAACTCGCTTGAGAACTTGAACGGGATCATTATTATCACATCAACATCATGACGTCATCATCATCTTCTTCTTCCCTGATTCAGAAGGGGGCCAAGGGAAAGGGAATTAGGAATTGATTTAGCCCAGCTCTTTGATGGCTTCGCCGTAGGGGAGAATGGGCATCGGTCGGCCAGTGGGGTCCAAGAAAGTTTTTTCAGGATCGATTCCCATATGTTTGTACATGGTGGCCCAAAGATCGTTCGGAGTCATCGGACGATCTTTCGGATGGGCACCTTTGGAATCGGTCGAACCAACGATTTGCCCCATTTTGAATCCCCCTCCCGAAACCAGAAGCGACATCGATTGGGGCCAGTGATCCCGACCGGGCCGCCCTTTTGCTTGTTCCAGTTTGGGAGTTCGGCCAAACTCACCCGTCACAATTAACAAAACCCGACGATCCAATCCCCGTGCGTACAGGTCTTCGACCAAGGCCGTAACCGCCCGATCGTAGAAGGGGAAGCGATACTTCGAGTCCTTAAAAATGTGGCAGTTCACCGCGTGCGAGTCCCAATTGTAGGTGACATCTTCGGGAAAGCTCTGCCCCACAGGCGAGGGATTTTCCAAAACCATAGTCACGAAACTCACCCCCGCTTCCACGAGCCGACGGGCCAAAAGGCAGCGTTGACCATAACGATGCATCCCATACCGTTCCCGCACAGCCAAGGGTTCTTGATTCAGATCAAAGGCATCGCGGGCCTTGTTGCTTGTGGTCAGTTCAACCGCTTTTTGACCGAACTGATCCATTGCTTCAAAGGCCCCCGTTCGATCGATCTCGCGTTTGAGGGTATCGAACGATTTGAGCAAGGCACGTCGTTCATGCAAGCGATCCACGAATTGTTCTGGGATACTGAGATTCTCGACTTTGAATTTAGGCGATGCCGGATCACCATGAATCGTAAACGGTGTGGTTGCCTGTCCGAGATAGGCAGCGCCGAAACTGAACGTATCGACCTGTTGCCGTCCACTATCGACCCCAGCGATGTAGTTCGGCAAACCGATATTTTTATGTTCCAAACATTTCGAGACAATCGAACCCACCATAGGGTAATCGTTCACAAAACCGACGGGGGACATGGGATCGCGTCCGGTTAAGAAGCGTTTATGCCCCCCACCGTGATCGCTGAAGTTGTGGTGGATCGAACGGATGATGGTATATTTATCGGCACATTTCGTATGCAAAGGTAGATGCTCACACACCTCAATCCCCGAGACATTGGTCTTCACGGGTTTGAATTCCCCCCGATATTCCTCAGGAGCATCGGGTTTCATGTCGTACATATCCAGATGAGGTGCCCCCCCCGGAAGCCAAATCAGAATCACAGCAGGATCACCCGCGAGACTTGCCGAGGAAGAACTCGCTTGTGCCTTCAAACGGAAAAGATCGGGCAAGGTCAAAGAACCGATGCCGAAAAGCCCAGCACCCAAGAAGTGCCGACGGGTCGTAGGACCAGAACAAAATAGGTTGGCCATAGGTAGGAACCCTTAATTCAGGTAGGTGAAGATATTCTCTCACAAGTTAAGGAACAAGGCAAGGAAAAATTTGCAGTGATTGGCCCGCCACGACTCAGGAATCCAGAGGATCAAGAATCCAGAGGATCAGGAATCCAGAGGATCATGTGAGGGGGAATCTGTAGGGGAATCATGTGAGGAAGTGGAGAATCGTTACGAGAGGAGAAAAAGGGGAGGGGGGCATCGAGCCAATCAAAATTGCAAGAAGTTACTTTCGATGGCAGCGGTTCATTGCATCCTCGGGGGGGAACATCGAGCCAATCAAAATTGCAAGGCGAGGTCGTAAATCTCATCGACATCTAAAATGGTCGAGTTCGATTCAAAGAGAAGACTAATTGCAGCCCGATGGATTTTCATTTTGGTTTCGCCCACGCCCAATGCCCCGTAGCAGAGCAAACCATCGCGGACGGCCGCGCGATCCATGACATCGACTCCTTCGATCCCGACTGGTGGCACCGCATTCAAATCGATAGCCAATTTTAACTCTTTGCCCGCCTGCCGAGCCTTACTGGGTAAAAGGACTGCCCCTGCCGCTCCCGCTGCAATCACCAGTTCACGGCCTTCCAGAGTTTTCGGAGCATCGGCCGAGCTAGTGATACCAACGGCCTCGACTTTGGCATTCGGTAGAACTTGACGAATTTTCTGACACACACTCGCGGCCCGTTCCACCGAACGAGAACCAATCCGCACACTAGCCCCTTGACGGGCTAACAGCCGAGCGACCCGTTGCCCCACCGGACCGGTACCCCCCAGAACGAGTGCCTTGGTGGCTCCCAAGTCCAAATGACGGCTCGCGGCCCGAACCGCAGCGGCGGCCGTTGTGTTCGCCCCGTTCGAGTCGAGAATGATCGAGACCTGAAGGCCATATTGAGGAATGATTGTTTTGCGCACTTCCTCAAGGAGTGCTTCACCCGCTGCCACATCGGACCCCCCGATAAAAATGGCAGTGTGCTTCAGGTCTTTGGGGCTGCGCGTGAAAATCGCTCCGTGAACCAGACTTGGCACATCCTCGGGTTTCACTCCGCCGTAGCTGAACAATTCTTCCGTACCGGCATCAATCGCGACCACTCGATCAAAGACAGACGGATGAAGATCGCTATCGAGCTGAATCAGAATTTTACGTTTGTTGGACATGGTGCACACTCAGAGGTTGGAGATACCTTCATCTATACGGTTTCAAAGCAATTCGTCGAGAAGCGAGGCGGGAGCAATCGGGGCATTTTGACCTTGCGTGTTGTGCTGGTCGCTGCAGAACCGGTCGCAACAGAGAAGGGATGGAAAAAGCAGGGGACGAAAAAATGGATCGCGGGTAAAATATTTGGTCGCTGAATCCCGATGAAATCCCCCGACTGACTAGAGGGTGATTCACCAACTGATTCGCACAGCAATGAGATTCACACATCGGCCAACGATTTCTTGCTTCGAGACAAGATTAGTCAATACTCAATCGGCCAATTCGCCAACGATCGGTTTCCGGATGCAGCACCACCTCAATTTGACCGGTTGCCCCCAAGGGTTTGAACTGACACTTTGCCAAACGAAGTTCCCCTTCGGTGACGAATTGACAATTCACAAACTCCATTTCCACTTTCAAGACCGGATGCGCTTTGACGTATTGATGAAAGCGATCCCGCCCGTACATCGATTTGAAATCGGCCGAAGTCGCGGCCCAAGCCTCATCAATTTGACCGGAGCGAATTTGTTCCAAAAATGTCGTTGCCTGTTGCTTGGCCCCGTCGGCTTTCAAACGAGGGGTTCGATCTCGAACAAAAAAGAACCACACTGCCCCACACAGCAACAGAAGCACCGGCACGATGATTATGGGCCGACGATACAGGGGGTTTTCTTCCATACGTTCGCTCTTTGGGATCGATCATCTTTGGGCATCGTTTCGCCGCTTTTTGGGATCGATCATCTTTGGGCATCGTTTCGCTGATAGTTCATCCAAACGAAGCGGAGGTGTTATGGGTTCCGCAGGATCAATAATCTCCGGGAATCGTTTCACCACCGGCCCGAGTCCCCAAGGCTCGCCAAACCCCAAGGCTAATGCTGTTCCGCACAGATCGAACCGAACCATCCATGAGCATGATATTCACCAACCCTGGGTGATAACTCCGAGCGGTGATCGCAGCATAGGTCGGAGCGGTGATCGATTCCCCATCTCGGCTTGAGGTGAAATCAATATCTTGCAGCACCCCACCGACGTTGTACGGAACGAACGTATTGGGAGTAAAAGTGGTTGTCACCCCTGTTTCCCGCACATCACCTTCGACCCATTCCGTATGGCCATTGCTATCGACGGTGCCGCCAAAGAAGGGGGTTAAATCACTAGGGGTATTCGGCGGGGCCACTCCCAAGGTCGCAGGAAGCAGCGAATCCCACAGATTGGGTTGGTAGGCTTTCACTTCGGCCAATCCCAAGGTATTGGTCAGGCCGTCTGCATAGTCTGCGGGTTTCGTCCACAAATTGGGAGCAAAAGCTCCGTCCCCTTGTTTGCCCGAAACGGGATCGTAAACGAACCAAGTTCCTTCGTTGAAACCATAACAGAGGGGATAGTGGGTAATGTTGGGCGTGACCCGTTGGCGATCGTTCAGCTCATTTGGGCAAATGTAAATGGCAACCCGTACCTTGGCGACAGCAGGGCGACTGGTGTAGTCGTTCGGCACGGTTTTCCAGTCAATCAACTGATGAAGGTTTTCTTGTTCCAAATAGGGAAGCAACCGAGCATGAGCCGACCAAGGTTGTGAAGTTTGACCTTGGGGCAGCTCCGAGCAAGTGGGATAGGTTCCATTGGTGCTCTGGTAGTTGTGCAACGCCAAGCCGATTTGTTTGAGATTGTTTTGACATCGGGACCGATTGGCCGCTTCACGGACCTTTTGCACCGCAGGGAGTAACAAGCCAATCAGTGTGGCGATAATTGCGATCACCACCAATAGTTCGATGAGGGTAAATCCACGACGCGCTTTCATAAAAACTTTGGGGGGTAGTGTTGCCTAACAGAGGGCAAGAGTATTGTAGAATCGGCTGGTATTCTTGCCATCGTTAGAAAGAGCCTGAATCGGCAAATTGCTGACTTTCACCAAAACCTCACCATTTTAACGGGGATTGCCATGCCTGTTTCAGTTCCTCAAGTTTGGCCCACAACAACCATTCACCGTTGGAACCGGCAATGCGTAAACGGGGTTCTTTGACGGTGCTGCCAATGCGGGTCAAAGGAAGTCCCGAAAAATGCGCTTCCAAGGCTGCGGCATTTTGGGGTTCCACTTCGACAACGAAACGGCTAGGCGATTCGGAAAAGAGTCGGGTAATATCGTTCGGTGCGGGGATTTTGGCAAAATCGGTCAGGTCGGCCCCCACTCCACCGGCAAAGGCCATTTCGGCAAGGCTCACGGCTAAGCCCCCTTCTGAAAGGTCGTGGCAGGCCCGCAGCAAACCGGCTTGAATGGCCTGATGGAGCGCCGAGAAAATTTTCGGGGCCTGAACCAAATCGACTCGTGGGACTTGCCCCCCCCCTTGCCCCGTCACCAAATGATAATACGATCCGCCGAATTCCTCACGGGTTTCCCCAATCAGATACAAAAGATTGCCGGCTTCTTTCAGGTCCATCGAAAGGCATTTTCGCACATCGGCCACTTGGCCCATCGCCGTGACGAGCAAGGTCCCTGGAATCGATATTTTTCGATCGGCCGAGGTGTATTGATTGTTCAACGAATCTTTGCCAGAAACAAACGGTGTTTGGAAAGCAATCGCGGTATCGTGACATCCCCAAGCGGCTCGAACGAGGCTCCCTAAAACTTGCGGATCGTTCACATTCCCCCAGCAGAAATTATCGAGAATGGCGGTCCGTTTGGGGTCGGCTCCCACAGCGACGACGTTGCGCAAGGCCTCATCAATCGCATTGGCTGCCATCCAGTAGGGGTCAAGGTCACCATAACGGGGATTCAGTCCGCAACCAATCGCCAAACCTTTGTAAGAACCAAGAACCGGTGCGATGACCGACGCATCCGAAGGGCCATCTTCCTGAATCCCTACCAAGGGTTTAATCACGCTTCCGCCTTGAACTTCGTGATCGTATTGCCGGATGACCCACTCTTTAGAGCAAACCGAATAATGCCCTAGGATGGCTTTCAAGGTGCCCAGAATATCCGTTGAGGTTGAG
>CAZFDX010000496.1:0-10453 GCA_964518325.1 uncultured Alcaligenaceae bacterium
TTCTAATTGTTGAATTGAAAGTGCATCCGCATTCGTTCTCTTCAAATGATCGATCTGGGATTGATAGGCCTCTTGAAGTAAATCAGAAAAGCCATGAGTTGATTGTGCAATGTTAGAAACAGCCTCTAATACTCGAATCGCCTCCGAGGGTTTAGTGTTAATGAGGGATACTTGTGCTTGGCTCATCGCACGATGAATTTTCAGAGAAGTCTCGGATTCGGAAGCGGCAAGGAGGGTTGGTAGATAAGTACAGAAAAGAGCTAAGGCTGGGAGTAATCTCATAGTATGCAATCCTTGCAGACAGGTCGAATCATCCTAATTCCGGCCAATTATGAAGGAAGTTGCCACGAAGTGCAAGATCAAAAAATGGAATCAAGAGGTTCGTTTGAGTTCAGAAACCTCTTGGATATGTCGAAGCATTTGCTCAAAATGTGCTTCCCAAGTGTATTGTTGGGCTATTTCAGTACATAAGTGAGAAACCTTTCTTCGATGGGGTTCATCACACAAACGAATAATGGCGGAGCTAAGCTCCTCGGGATTATGCGGGTTATTGACAACCAGTTGATAATTCTGAGGAAGAAGTTCACTGGCGCCATTGTACTGTGTTGTTATGACCGGTAGCCCACAAGCGATAGCTTCCAGTGCAACGAGTGAACAGGGATCATAAAATGTGGGATGAATTAAAAAATCGGCACCGAAATAACAGTCTCGGGGATTATCACGGAATCCCAGAAAGATGACCCGATCGGAAATTCCGAGGCGATTCGCAAGCTGCAAATAAGATTGATATTTGGCGTTACCAACAACAACAAGTTTGAAATCGATTTCAGAAGGAATTTTTTGAACGGCCTTTAACAAGGGTGATAAACCTTTCAATCGATAATTCATAGCTATGAATAGACCAACTGAAGTCGAGGGAGTCACATTCCAAGAACGACGTTCATTGAGACGAATTTCCTGTCGGTTGGCTGCTTGAAATCGAGAGGGATCAATCGAACTATAGAAAACATGAATACGATCCGATAATCCAAGAAATTCTTGAAAGTGACGTTTGACCATCTGACTATTCACTAAAATTCGATAAGGTGGGGTATATATATACTGCTGTTGTTCCAGTTTTGAAAAGGAGAACGATGTAGGATCAAATAATCGCCCAATCTTGGCCACGAAACGATTCAATTTCGAGGGATATTTAAGAAGGTTATGATACCGCGAAGCAGAATGTAATCCCCCTTGAGGGTACAGAATATCTTGTCCGAATGTTTTATCGAAACCAATAGAAACATCATGGGGTGTTGACTGAAGTAATTTCAAACAATAAAGAGCAAATCGCCAAGGTCGAACAAAGCGAGGACCTTGAATAGGGGGAATAGTGTGAAAAATAATACCCTCACACAATGCAGAGGCATCCCATCGGCAGGCAAACAGGTGAACTTCATGACCCGCGATGACCAAAGCCCTCGCTAAATCACTAATATAATGTTCTGCTCCGCCTTTAGCAGGGATCACACTCTCATAGCATAAAATAATTCGCATAATTATCCATTAGGTCGATCATGTCGTTGATAAAGTCTCCATTTTCGAATAATGAACCACTTAATCAACTTATGTCTAGAAAGCGAACGACGATAAAGAATCCAAAATAAAATTCGGTCCCGATTCGTTATGCCAAGGCAATCGGACGAGTAAAGCAATTGTGCTAAATCTTTAGATCGATACAACAACGATTTCATCCTTTGATAAGTCATTCTATGAAGATCGATCACGGTGACTTTGCCTTCCCAATTGGCTGGAACCTGTCTTGTATCCTGTTCATGTATATAAAAATGACACAAATACCAATCGCGATGAAAATAGTGATTGGAATGAAAAAGATGTGATAATCGAACTAATTCATGAATTAATCCGGTTTTCCATTGACGAAATTGAACGGGTGTAAGGTTTTGATAGGCCTTAGGAATCGCTTCATGAAGTGGAAGTTGATCCGTGAGTTCTTTAATTGCAATAAAGGAACTTAATTGAAGTTTCGGCCTGAACCATTCCCCAGCTGCTACGGCCTGAGGAGTCGGGATCGATAATCGCTGTGCCGTCTGAAGGTTATGCCATTCTTGTAATCCGGGGCTAGCTGGTTTTGTGGGAAAAATTAAGGCACGAAGTCGATCACGAAAAGGCAGGCGATAATGTCGTTTCAGATAAACAACAAAATCAGAAGAAATCGTCCATCGGGCAATGCTTCGGCCTTGTTTCTCATGCAATCGATCTTGAATTTTTAATGTCATGAGGGTTGAAGGCCAATCCTGAGCTAGGCGGGAATCCCATTCAGGAGTTGAATGCAATCTCTCATATCCAGAGAAAAAACGTGAGATGATCCCCATTAGTTAACCTTGAATGGATTCCGTAATTTGGAAGCAAAACTCGTCCGATGATGTTCAATCATTGATTTGAGCCAGTTTTGATCTCGCCGAATCTGTCGATTCGTGAGCTTTCGATACAAGGTTAAAGCTCGATAATCATATGCAATTTTACCATGAGTCAAATAAAACGGAAATGATGGACGCTTGAGGATAATTCCGATTTCATGCAATCGAGCCAATGCGGCATGAAGTTTAGGTACAATCTGCGGATCGGAGAAATCAATAGTCTGTGGAGGAGAAAGAGGCTTCGATAAAACAAACGATCTACCACCAAAACGAGTTAATTGTTGTCCGTAAGCAATCAGTTTATTACTGAGACAGCAATATCGTTCTAAATGTAAGAGTAATCGTGCCGTTTTGAGATGAGGGGATCGCCAAACTTTTCCCTGTCTTCGATTCAAGAACCGACTCATCGAAAAGGGATATGCCGAAGATTCGAAACTGAATTGCTCACCTCGAACCGATAGGATTTCAGGACTCGTTCTTGGTTGATATAAATCATCTAAAATTGGTAATAAGTCCGAATAAAAGTCAGGAATAGCACAAAGTGATTCCCCCTTGAAACGTATTAATTCTTGATCGACACTTGGCATGACGGCATATCGTAATTGTGTTCTGGAGGTAGAATCTATCTTTAGTTCATTGAGAAACGATTCAATATCAAATTTCAATCCTGATCGATCCCGATAACATTTCACGAAAAAATTCCATTCATCAGGTGAGATCAAATTTATAGGAATAGACTGATACAACTTTTGAAAACATCGTTTTCTCATTGAGTATGAGATTGAATTGGATATTCTCGCTCTTTGCCAATCCAAAAATCGAATCGAACGATCTGGTAAAATAAAAATATGCTTGGCGAATAAATCACTCTGATAGATTCCTAAAGAATGAATCTGAGCTAATCCTTGAGCAATTTGAGATAGTACATAGGCTCGGGAAGCATGATTTTTATCATTCGTGAAAAAATCAAAGAAAGATTCACAAGCACCAATTGAATCTAAAACCAGCCAAGAACGGCCATCACGTTCGCCCCACGCGAGCCAAGTCGGGCTTAAGGTTTTTAATTGGTTCAATATATTCACTTCGCGAGCGGCAAGTGAAATGAATCCTTGCCCTTCAATGAATGATTTCAAACGATCGAAAAAGCGAACTTCATGTTCTCGCTTGATGAATATCTCATGACCACAAACACGAGCGCGACTCACGTTCCGTCGAACATGACCACTCACCACTATCGATTGAAGTTGCTCAACAGAATCAGGGCTAGTTAACCCCATTCTCTGAACACGATTAGACTCATCAGGATTGATAATCCAAAAATCACGAGGCATATTCGTGTTCCTCCTGATTCAGTAATATATCTAGATTGTGAATCACACTATTTGGCAGAAGTTCCGACATACATCGATGATGTCCCAGAGGACATACCCTCTGTTGACAGGGGCCACAGGGCACAGGTACTTGAAGAGTCTTTTCTTTATTATAATAAATTCGTGTCCAATCAATAAAAGTCGGGCCAAATAGACTCACAACGGGTCGCCCAAATGCCGCGGCAATATGTCGAGGGCCACTATCTGTGGTCACTAATGCATCTAACTTTTTGATAATTCCTTTTGTTAACCCCAAAGATAATGATTGCCCAGCAAGGGAAACTACTTGCGGAGACTGAAATTCTGCGACAAGTTCTGATGCCCGTTTTTTTTCACTTGGTCCACAGAGTATCACAACCGCCCAGCCTCGATCGGAAATCGTTTTAATAAATGATTTACTATGATCCTGTGACCATAATTTTGCAGCTCCAAACGCACCACCGTTATTAAATCCGATTACTTTTGGATAACGATATAATTGAAACTGGTTCCAGAAATTCTCTGCTTGCTGATCCTCGAATTCAGTCGTGAATAATTCCATTCGATGGCCGGGGTTTGGTAAACCCCTTGCCATAACTATCCGGTTATAATCATCAATAATAGGTTGCGGAATATACTTTCCGTGCCAATGACTTTTTTTATGCGTGAGTTTATGTGTTAATAAAAAGCCCCGAAAATATCGATTGAACCCTGTTCGGTATCGAATGCGTGCCATCATAGCAATATAGGCCACGCGAAATGAATTAGGGAATAAAAAAGCTTCGTTAATCTTCTCTTGTCTCAGTGTTGAAATTACTTGCTGAGTGCGATACTCCGATTTTCCCGATTTATCATACATAATGATTTGATCGAACCAAGGATTCCCAGATAAAATCCCAGTAACATAAGGTTTAATGACTGCAATGATTTTCGAGTCTGGCCAGTATTGACGAATTGTGCGAAAGGCAGGGGTAGCCATCACAACATCGCCAATCCAATTCGGTAAGAAAACAGCAACCTTATGATTCATTTAAGAATTCCCCTTCAGTTGCTCAATAAGATTTGTGGTGGAGAATCCATCCAGAAGTTCGGCTAAATGGACACGCCCACCGTAACTTTCCACATATTCGGCGCCCACTACATTTTCTTTCTTATAATCGGCCCCCTTGACTAACACATCGGGACGAATAGTTTCAATCAATTCTTTCGGCGTATCTTCATCAAAAATGGTTACATAATCCACACACTGTAAACCTGCTAATACAGTCGCTCGGGCTTTTTGTGGATTAATAGGGCGATTTTCGCCTTTCAATCTTTTTACGCTTTTATCCGAGTTTAATCCAACAATTAAAATATCGCCCTGTCTTTTGGCCTCATTCAAATATCTTACATGGCCAGCATGCAATATATCGAAACATCCATTTGTGAAAACTATCTTTTTATCAGTCAATTTATATCGATTGACAATCGATTGGATTTGATCTCGATTGAGGATTTTCACGCTTGGGCTTGTGGTATCTGCTTCGTGCATCGTTTGTAGAATATCATGCATCATCTCTTCACGGGTGACCGTTGCTACACCCAGTTTCTCGACTTCAATACCCCCAGCGATATTTGCTAATCGGATAGCATCGGGATAATCGATTCCTGCTGCCAATGATAAACCGAGTACACTCATCACCATATCCCCTGCACCGGTAATGTCATAAACAGCGCGGGGACGTGTTGGAAAAATTCCTTCAAATCCATTCCGGTGTTTGAGTGCCATACCATCTTTATCGAGTGTGATGATTGCTGCTTCGAGATCAAGGCGGGTTAATAATCGATTGGCTGCCTCTAGGGCATCGGAATTATTCTTAATATCAATCCCCGAAGCTAGCGATGCCTCGAGGCGGTTAGGTGTTATCGTGGAGCATCCTTTGTATTGTGAATAATCACTTCCTCTTATGGGATCGGCAATCACTTTGATCCCTTTCTTATATGCAATAGAAACACAATGTTGTATTACTTTTGGAGTACATACTCCTTTATCGTAATCACTAATTAGTATAACGTCTGCTGAACGACTGGCCTTTTCAATTGAATCACAAAGTTGTTCTTGGGTCTTCAAATTTGCGGCATCTTTGACTTCATAATCTACCCGTAAAATTTGTTGGGGGTGTTTTTGTTGCGCTCGACCTACATATCTTTCCTTTACGGTTGTGGGTCGGGTCGGATCACGAAGAATCCCTAGTGAATCAATTCCTAAATCTTGAATAATTTTGAGAACGGTTTCGCCATCACGGTCATCACCCACTAATCCAATCAACGATACATTGGCATCGAGCGCTCGGAGCATGGTTGCTACGGAAGAGGCTCCACCGAGTCGTTCTTCCTTCCTATCGGCCCGTAACAGAATCACAGGAGCTTCTTGTGAGATACGTTCTGCATTCCCCCAGATGTAGCGATCTAACATGAGATCACCTACCACTAGGACATTCGGTTTCCCTATGCCAGACAATACATCTAGTAAGTTTCTTCCCATCCTAGGTAAATCACACTCCCAATTATGAAACCGTTTCTGGAATAATACCTTTTATCTTATTTTCAATCTCTTCTTTATTATCAATTATCTCGAATCCCACCCTTAAAGCGAATAGAGGCACCAGTCCTAAATCGTCAATTCTCAGTTTTACCCAATCTTTTTGAGTTGTCACGATTAGTTCACAACCGGTCGATTTAGCCCAATCTTTCAATTCTTCCACATCTTTTTTAGTGTAATTATGATGATCGGGATAATTTTTCCATGCGATGATGTTCGCTTCTAAATCCCGTAAGGTTTTCTCAAAGGCGTTTGGGTTACCAATTCCACAAAAACCCGCAACCGATTTTCCCTTGATTTCATTGATATTTTTTTGATCCTTCAGATTGAAAAACTGGATCGGTTGATGACGGGCATATGCAATGGTACATTTTGTATTGTAACGCCGAATTTCCGATTCGATTTTTTCTTTATCAATAGAATTTAAGCCTTCCGATCGTGTGATTATCACAATATCGGCACGACGAATTTCCTTTTTGGGTTCGCGTAAAAATCCGTGTGGAAAGAGACGGTTTTTCCCCCAAGGATCAAAACTATCTAACAACACTATATCAAGGTCGCGGTGTAATCGTCGATGTTGAAACCCGTCATCGAGAATTAAGACCTCGCATTCTAATTCTTCGATGGCTGTTTTGGCTAAAGCGACCCGGTCTTTCCCTTGAAGATGCGGTACCTCGGGCAAATTCTCTTCTAGAACTATTGCCTCATCGTTTCGACCCGATTCGTTACCGTATCCTCGGCTGAGGATCACACAATGGTATCCTTGCTCAAGCAATAATCTTCCCAACCACTCGACGCAGGGGGTTTTTCCAGTCCCTCCCAAGGTCAAATTTCCGACACAAATCACGGGAATTTCAACCTTCTCTATTTTCTTCCAACCCCAGTCGAATAGCGCATTGCGCAACCGAACCCCTATTCCATAGGGGATGCGAATCGCCCAAAAGATCGCACGCCACACATAAGCTAGTGCATCCTTGGCCGTTCCGTTGCTAATCGCTCGCCATCGATCCGGATTCAATGTCCTATTGCCTCCCTCAAGGGAATGTTTCCCATATTTTGCCTACTTTCACTGATTTGGTCAACACCGGAATTTTGTGCAGTCGGCACGGGTTAAGAAGGCTGGGCAACTTGTAAAACTGGGAGTTGAAATACTTGTTGGAGCGTTTCTTGCTTCTTTTGGATGAGTTTCTCTACCCACGTTTTCCACTTTGCAGGCAAGGAGTGTACAATTGTATTCAAATAACTTAATCCCTGATTGTGATCCTCTATGATGAGGGGGATGAGCGATTTGATTTCGACAAAATGATAATTGGTATACGATAGGGGAAAGTCACCTAATTTTGGTAACGATATTTTCTGAAGATAAGCCTGTTTGATAAGCTCTTCAAATATCTGTGATTCTTCGTTGGCACACGCTTCTAATTTCTGCCAGAATTCACTATATTTTTTAGGAATAATTGGTTGCGCATGTTTCAGATATTTTAGAAAAGATTTTCCCTCTAGATATATCACTTTCTGAATAATTTCAATCTGATCTGCTGTCATTTCCAAATCACCTCAAGGGAGTTTGCAGCGAGACGAGTCAGTTTGGTCACCGGATCGATCATAATTCCTAAGCCAACAACGGCACCGATCAAAATTGCAAAAAATATCTGATAGCCGACATGCAACGGGATTTTGGGAGCCTGTGGAGGAGATTCGTGCAGATACATATATTTAATCAATTTGAGATAATAACCGGCACTGATTGCCGTGTTCAAACCTGCAATCACTAAAACACTGATTGAGATAATTTTGAGAAGGTCCGACTCGCCCCTTGTGAGTGCCCCCATTTCATAAATGCTCACGAAAATTTGAAATTTCGTGATAAATCCCACGAGTGGCGGTAATCCCAATAGGCTCAACAAAAAGAAGGTCAGTGCGGCAGCGATTGCAGGGGAACGAGTTCCTAATCCTGCTAGGGTCGAAATATCCTCGGAATTCATGCGATTCCGAATCAGGGCAATAGCAGCAAATATCCCTAAGTTTGCCGGTAAATAGCCTATGAGATAATACAAAATTGGGGCCATGGCTCGATTTTGCAACGGAATCATGGCCAAAAGCATAATCCCTGCATGGGCAATGGTTGAATAGGCCAATAACCTTTTTAGGTTCGTTTGTTTCAATGCCATTAGGTTCCCGAAGGTTGCGGTCAAGGTTCCAGTAAACCCAAGGACAATGCCCACCACAATCATCTTGATGTAGGCATTTTCAAAACTGTATGGCCCAATCAAGGCTAATAGAAATCGGGCAGTGATTGCTAAGGCGGCCCCTTTCGATGCCACAGACAAAAAGCCTGCCACCTCAGCGGGTGCCCCCTCAAAAGCATCGGGTCCCCAAAAATGAAACGGTACGATCGCTAATTTGAACCCTAGTCCCACGAAAATCAACACGGCACCGATCAATCCATTTAGGTTCAAATTATCTCGATCTATATAAATCACCCGTTGCAGTTCGCTAAAACTGGCGTTCGCGGTGACGGCACAAACCAAACTGATGCCATAAAGCATCACGCCCGAAGCCGCCGCACCATACACCACATACTTCAAAGCCGCCTCGGACCCTTTCCGTTTGCCCTTAAAGAATCCCGTTAGGGCATAGGCCGGTAAACTTGCCATTTCGGCAGAAAGAAACAGCATCAACAAATGATGGGACGAAGCCAGAAACATCAAGCCTACGGTAGAACCTAACAACAGGGTGACATAATCGGCCGAATCTTCTCGATCGGGAATCCCCGTCATCAGCCCCGTGAGTAAGGTTACCATGGCAGCGAGAAGCAGGAAAATTCGAGTGAACAGCCCAAACCCATCAAAGCGCAGCAGCCCACCAAAGGCGACTTGGGATCGCGAGACAATTTCCGACCAAGAATCGAGCGAAATCCCTAAGGCAATTGCTACGCAAATCACGGCCGGTACAACGATTTGCAATCGCCGAACCGTCGAGAAAAGGCGAGCCAACAGGAATAAGATAATCCCCCCAGAGAGGATAAGTTCAGGTAATGCCAACTGACAATCTCGCAGGAGATTGGAGAACATACCCGTTAATGGTGATGGAGAAGGTGGCATGATAAAAATACTTTACGAACCCCCAAAGCAGTGCCAAGCCGTCGTTCTTGTCCTTACGGTTCATTTCTGAATTTGTGAGATGATTCCCCCTTCTGCCCTGAAACGGCCCCTTCCCGAATTCTGATGATGATTCCACCTTCTGCCCTGAAATCGATACAATATCAAAAAGAAGGGAGTTTTTAGTAATGAAGATAGTTCACTATCCTCACCCAAGTTTGCGACAAAAGGCCGAACCGGTTACCCAATTAAGCAAAGACATTCAGATTCTGGCCGAGAAAATGCTCGAACTGATGTACGAACATAACGGACTTGGGTTAGCGGCTCCCCAAGTGGCCCAACCCCTACGGATGATTGCAATCAATTTTGTGGGCGATCCCGAGCAAAAAGATCAAGAGTTAATTGCCATCAACCCCGTCATTATTGAGGCCTCTAAAACGATTGTCGACGATCGGGAAGGTTGTTTAAGTTTCCCCAATTTATTCTCGCGGGTGCGACGCCCCAAACGGGTGAAAGTTCAGTTTTACACCCTGAAAGGGGAACTCATGGAAGGGGTGTTTGAAGACCTCGCTGCCCGAATTTGGCAACACGAGATCGATCATCTCGATGGGGTTTTGTTTATCGATAAAATGGGAACCGTTGGGCGGGACGCGAGCAAGCGAGCATTGAAAGAATTTGAAGAGGCCTACTACGAGGCCCAAAAGAATGGAGAAATTCCCAAGGAGTTGCCCCCCCGATTTTGATCTTTTGGTAAGAGTTTGGTTCCCCGATTTTGATCCACTGGTGCGGATATTTTTTTGATGAACCCCTTTCGTATCGTTTTCATGGGCACGGGTACTTTTGCGGAACCGGCCCTTTTAGCGTTGTTAGCCTCATCGGAATCGGTCGTGGGGGTTTTCACTCAACCGGAACGAGAAGGGGTCAATAAACGGGGGACCACACGCCAAACGGGTCTGGGGATTGGCTCGATGGCCACTCCAGCCCAAGTTCCCGTTTTCTGGC
>CAZFDX010000497.1:0-5281 GCA_964518325.1 uncultured Alcaligenaceae bacterium
AAATAAGCCAACGGAGGTCGAGAAAAAATGCTGCGTGAAGAACAAATCGACATTCGCAAACAACGGGCCAAACAAACCCCCTTCATTATCGAAAATCGAGGCAAAAACCGTGTCTTCTCGGAATTTCAAGTGACCAATCCCGAAAGCGGTGGTTGCTACCTTGTTCAGATTCGTGGTTTTGAAACGGGTGACAATTCCTGCACCTGCCCCGATTTTCGCTCGAACACACTGGGCACCTGCAAACATATCGAAGCTGTGCTGGAGCATCTCAAAGAGGATGCCCCCGAAGCGTTCCGAAAACGCAAAGCCGCCATCACCAAAGCCGAAGTCACCCTCGATTATTCCGCGCCGCAACTCCGGTTACGCTTGCAAATTCCCCCCCGCCATTCGGATGCCCTTGAGGAATTGGCCAAACGCTTTTTCGATGAACAAGGCTATTGGAACAACCATTTCTCCTACCACGAATTTATCCCCGCAGCCGAACAAGTTCCCGAAACGGTATCGATCTCTTCCGATGCGTTGGACTTTATCGATCGGGAGTTAGATCGCATTGCACTGTTGCAGCGAGAAAAAGAGTTGCTGGCCGAACTCGACGCCGGCAGCGATTCCTTACGTCATCTTCTGAAAGTCCCCCTCTACGATTATCAAATTCGGGGCGCCATCTTTTTAGCTTGCCGTGGTCGCTCCATCCTCGGTGACGATATGGGATTGGGTAAAACCGTTCAAACCTTGGCCGCCATCGAGTTGCTGGCCCGAGAACGGGGTATTTCCAAAGTGCTTGTCGTGGCCCCCGCTTCTGTGAAATATCAGTGGGAAACCGAGATACGCAAATTTACCGATCGTTCCGTTCTCGTGGTCGAAGGACTGAAAGAAAGTCGAGAAAATCTTTATCAAAGCGAAGGTTTTTTCAAGCTGGTCAATTACGAACAAGTGGTACGGGACCTCGATTCCATGAACGTTTGGCTCCCCGATGTGATTGTTCTGGATGAAGCGCAACGGATCAAAAATTGGACGTCGAAAACTTCGCGGGCGGTGAAAAAGCTCCAGTCCCGTTATGCCATTGTTCTAACGGGTACCCCTTTAGAAAATCGTTTAGAAGAACTTTATAGCATTGTTCAGTTTGTGGATAATCGCCGACTAGGGCCTGCCTTTGAATTTCTCCATGAACACCGAGTGTTAGACGAACAGCAAAACCTCATCGGTTATCGAAACCTCGACAAACTTCGGGATAAACTAGCCCCCATCCTGCTCCGAAGAACCCGTTCTGAAGTCTTGGGGCAACTCCCCGCTCGTACCGATCAAACCATTGTGGTCGAATTATCTCCCGTCCAAAAAAATTTGTACGACGAACAACGCACCACTTTGGCCCGCCTTTTGGCAAAGAATTATCTCAGCGAGTTAGATCGCAAAAGAATTTTGTCCTGTTTGGTGAACCTCCGTCTGATTTGTAATGCATCTTCGTTATTCGATAAACAATGGAGCGGTTCCCCCAAGCTCGAAGAATTTGCCGAAATCATTCAAGAAACCACCGAAGGGGGCGCTCATAAAGCGGTCGTCTTTAGTCAATGGGAAGGGATGATTCGTCTCGCGGCGGAAGTATTAGACGAATTGAAAATCCCCTACGTTTTACTTCATGGCGGTCTCAGCGGCGCCGAACGACGAACGGTTCTCGAACAATTTCAGAAACCCGAGTATCAAGTTTTTTTAAGTACCGATGCCGGCGGGGTCGGTCTCAATCTTCAACAAGCAGATACCGTCATCAATTTAGAACTCCCTTGGAACCCTGCGGTGTTGGAACAACGCATTGCGCGGGTTCATCGGATGGGGCAAATTCGCCCCGTACGGGTGATTCACTTTGTCACTCGGGGGACGATTGAAGAACGCATCCAAAAAATTCTCAGCGAGAAACTCGAACTCTTTGCCGGTCTTTTTGAAGGAGAAAGCGACGAAGTTTTGTTCCAATCGGTGGCGGATACTTCCCTGCTCGATGGAATACGCGAGTTGGTCGGTGAAGAAGCTCCGTCGAGAAAAAAGACGCCACCTACAGATAAAACGGCCCCCTATCCCGTCGAAAAAATTCTCGATTCCCTGACCGAATTGGCCGAAGCCCTGAATCAATGGCCCAACGAATGGCAACTCGATCCACCCAAACGATTACGACTGGAAGTGGCCCTGAAGGGGATACTTGAACGCCTCGAAAATTCCCAAGCGGGAGAATCGTCTTAAGCAAACGCACACTCTACTAATCACTCGTCCCCCTTTGGAATGGGAATGAGGAATCACGGCGCTGAGGGAACGAATCGTTACCAGAACGCAGCGAAGTCCGACTTGCCAACGCTGTAAAAATGGCTCGCTCTGTTTGACGGAACAAATCGTTACCAGAATGCAGCGGAGCAACATAAGATCGTTCATTCTCGATTGAGAATGCCCGCTTCGGGGGAACGAATCGCTACCATGAATATATGCGAACATTTCAGGCTTTGGTTTATCGGAATTATCGCCTTTATTTTTTTGGGCAAATGGTCTCGCTGATTGGTTCTTGGGCCCAATCAGCCACTCTCTCGGTTCTGGCCTATAGCTTGACGGGGCAAAATAAATGGGCCGCTGCCATTACGATTGCTCAAATTGGACCGACATTCATCTTCGGTGCGATCGGGGGAATGATTGCCGATCGTTTCTCCAAAGTGTTGGTCATCACAATCACTCAATTAGTCTTTTTGGCAACGGCCATTACCTTAATGATCTTACAGTATTTCAATAGTCTGACGATCACCGGTATGCTCAGTGTGATGGCACTTCACGGAGTCGCGCAGGCGGTCGATTTACCTGCACGATTAGCCCTTCTCGGGAAACTCGTTCCCAAACACAGTATTGCCAATGCCGTGGCTCTCAATGCGTTGTTGTTCAATGTGGCTCGGCTTCTTGGGCCTTTAACGGCAGGGATTCTTCTTCGTGTCACCACTCCCGTTGCCTGTTTCGCTATCAATGCCCTTTCCTACGGAGCGGTTCTGTTCGCCTTATATCTCATGCACATCCCCCGAACCATCGAATCAGACGATTCGGACCCCTCGCCGAAAGCGAAAGGTTGGCGTGTCTATGCCAATTATCCGAATCTATTGAAGGTGATCTTCGTGGTTGGCATCGTTTCGGTTGCCGGTTGGCCGACCCTTTCTTTGTTACCCGGAAAAGCCACTGAAATATGGAACGATCCTCGCGGAGGGGCCGACCTTCTCAGTAGCGTCGGTCTTGGAGCGATTCTGGCCACGCTGACGATTGCGACCTTTGGGGAAAAAATCCATCGTAAGGCGCTGGTGTTTGGTCCGGTATCTATTGTGATTGGCTTGATCGGCCTGAGCCTCCTGCAACAACCCCTTTGGGCATTGCTGAGTTGCATGTGGTTTGGTTTTGGGATGCTTTCGTTTTTGCCTTCGGGACAATCGATCGTGCAATTGGGGGTGGCAGAACGAGATCGCGGAACGATCATGGGGTTATGGGCCAGCGTTTTGGCAGCGGGTGTTCCGATTGGCAATCTCGTGATCGGCCCCCTTGCGGATGAGATTGGCCCTTCAAGAGTCCTAATGATCCAAGCCGGTGTGGTTTTATTCATTCCTGTATTGGTGTTAATTTTGGGAATCTGGAGAAAATAATCGGCTAAAATAGAGGGTAGGAGGCAGGTTTTGCAGGGAGCATAATTCTCGCTTTAGACAAAGAAGAAATCTCGCTTGACGTGAAACTTCAACTGGCTTATTTGGGCAAATGGGGTTATCTTCTGTTTAAGGAAAAGAATCGATGAAACGTTCACTCGCGATGATGGTTCTGCTAACAGGTGCGATTGTGGTCCTCGCCCAATCGGTACCGAGTGTACCTGCATTACCAAAGCAACCCGAAGACCGTCTCTCGGACTTAGCCAAAGAACGGGAAAAGCTCCGCAAAGAAATCGACGAAACCAAAAAGCAATTGGTAGAAGAAGATAACTTCAGTGAAGAAAGAAAGAAACTTCGAGAGCAACTTGATGTGCTTTTGAAAAAGTTAGCTGAAGGGCCAAAATTTTCAGATAAAAGTGAACCGAAAAAGAAAAACGATCCGGCAGAGCCGAAAACATTACCCAAAATCAACGATAAGGATATCAAGCCAATAGACGCCGTGGCAGCCGCGATGAATCTTTACAAAGCGAACGATTTTGAAGCGGCTTCGCGAGCGTTTAAGCTAATCGATTTGAATACACTCCTAGCAGAAGATCGGGTATTTGTGCAATATATGACAGCTTGTTCCCTACGCAGATGGGGCAAACTCTCAGAGGCAGCGGCCATCTATCGGGAAGTCGCGGCCTCGGATGTCGAATATCTGGCAGAATTTGCGAAGTGGCAATTAGAAACGATTAACTGGCGAACCGATATGGAAACCCAGTTAAAACAGCTGCGTGACAAACGCACTAACCCCGGTTCGTAATGTCAACAACTGTACTATCTTCGATCCATGCCGAGAAGGAACTCCTTCAATTGTGCGAGCGGACGAATCGCTTGACCGAATCGATCCGCAATCGCCTCAAAAAAGGAGACTCGGCCAAGGATTTGTTAGACCTTCTCGAGCGAATGTGGGAAAATCCCCCTCAGTGCGAGTTCCTTTCCGAAGCAACTCGACGAGTTTTGGAGATGACCCTGAACGGAATTGACCTTGCCAGTAGTGCAGGTCAACATTGGCTGACCTCCGCGTTTGAGGAACTCGATCGCCTCACCAAAGCGGAACTATTTCGTCGGGCTTATCAGTCCAACGAATAAATCAGCTAACGAATTAAACGGACAACGAATTACCGACTATCGAACAGAATGGACAACGAATAACCGGCTATCGAATCAGCCGATGACAACCTTGAATCTTCAACCCTGATTGACCTCATAATATGGCCTCTCCAATCCCTGCAGCGACCGCGCCCCGCACTGTTGACTCAACCACCCCTCAGGTTGGGAACAGACAGACGAATACCGAGGCTTCCGGCTTTGCGGAATTGCTCGCCGCCCTCAGCATGGCCAACATTCCCCTCATGAACCTGCAAAATATCTTAACTCAAGCAGGGGATATGAATGGGAATGTGGCCGGTGCGATGTCGAATCTTTTAGGGCAGATGACCTCGGGTATGCCGAACGCCACGGCCCTACTGACACAGCTTCAGGCAATGGCCGCGAATCCCGCTTCCGCTCCCTCGACATCAATCAATCAGCTGCTGAACCAACTC
This sequence comes from uncultured Alcaligenaceae bacterium, assembly GCA_964518325.1. Taxonomy (GTDB): domain Bacteria; phylum Planctomycetota; class Planctomycetia; order Gemmatales; family Gemmataceae; genus SKW135. Next base: position 5,234 of record CAZFDX010000497.1, read on the forward strand.
GGCATCGCCAACAATACCAATACCCCTGTGGTGAATGCTCCGCTGCCG
>CAZFDX010000498.1:0-3797 GCA_964518325.1 uncultured Alcaligenaceae bacterium
ATTGAATGCACCATCAACGGCATTGGCGAAAGAGCAGGGAATACCGCCCTTGAGGAAATCGTCATGGCTTTGCGAACCCGTTACGATTTCTATCAATTGCCTACCCGCATCAATACGAAGATGCTGTATCCTCTCAGCCGAAAGCTCTCTTCGATTACCGGAATGCAAGTTCAACGAAACAAAGCGATTGTCGGGCAAAATGCCTTTGCTCATGAAGCTGGAATCCACCAAGTTGGGATGCTGAAAAATCGCTCCACTTATGAGATCATGCGGCCCGAAGATGTGGGGATTCCCAGCACGGAACTGGTCTTGGGGAAACATTCGGGACGGAATGCCTTGAAACATCGGGTGGAAGAACTGGGTTATAAATTGGATGATCAGCAATTCCAACAATTGTTTGAATCATTTAAGGCTCTCGCCGACCGCAAAAAAAACGTCTACGATGCCGACATCGAGGCCCTTATCGACAATCAATTCCATTCGGGTGGGGAAATTTGGACCTTGTTGAACTTCACTTGCTCGGCGAGTTTCGGAGTTCCCCCGACGGCTGCAGTCACCCTGAAACATCGCGATGGCCATACCGTTTGTGAACCTGCCATTTGGGATGGACCCGTTGATGCGGTACTCAAATCGATTCAGAAAGGGACCGGCGTTGAATTAAAGGTGACGGATTATCGTGTTCGATCGGTCACAGGCGGGCTAGATGCTCAAGCAGAAGCCACCCTTGAGGTCGAATACGAAAACAAAAAGCTCAATGGTCGTGGCCTGAATACGAATGTCATCGAGGCCAGCGCTCTGGCGTTCTTACAGGTCATTAACCGGATTGCCCAACGCCAAATTCGTCCCCGACTAAAACCTACCGACCATGTCCCCACTGAAGTGGTACCAACCATCTGAGGCCTTTCCATGACGTCTGTTTATCTGATTAGTGCAGCGCGAACCCCCATCGGGAAATTTCTCGGAGGATTATCTGAGCTGGCTGCCCCCCAACTCGGAGCGATTGTACTGAAGGAAACTTTGAATCGGGCCAATCTGGAACCGAATACCATCGATGAAGTCATCATGGGGCAGGTGGTTCAAGCAGGGAGTGGGCAAAATCCCGCTCGGCAAGCGGCGTTGAAAGCAGGTCTTCCCGAAACGATTGCTGCCGTCACCATCAACAAAGTGTGTGGTTCGGGACTTAAAGCGGCCATGCTCGGGGCGCAGGCCATCAAAGCGGGTGATGCCGACCTGATTTTAGCCGGCGGTATGGAAAGTATGAGCCGATCGCCTCACCTCATTGAGCAGTCCCGCACTGGGTACAAGTATGGCGATGGTAAACTCGTCGATGCTCTGATTAAAGATGGCCTATGGTGTGCTTTTGAAAATTGGCCCATGGGAGAAGCCGCAGAATACACCGCTCAAACCTGCGGAATCACTCGACTGGATCAGGATACTTTCTCGGCTCAAAGCCACAAAAAAGCATTTCAGGCTTGGGAGTCGGGGGCCTTTCAACAAGAGGTGGTTCCCGTGACGGTCGGCACGGGTAACAAAGCCAAAACGATTGAGCGCGATGAAGGTTTTCGCCCAGAAACAACCCCCGAAACTTTGGGGAAATTACGACCGGCCTTCCAGCCCGAGGGAGGCACCGTTACCGCAGGGAATGCCTCTCAACTTTCGGATGGAGCCGCTGCCGTTCTTCTGGCCTCGGAAAATGCGGTCAAAAAATATCGCCTGACTCCTTTGGCTCGGGTGGTTGCTTATGCCACTTCGGGGGTTTCCCCCAAGGCGATCTTTACCGCTCCGGTTTCCGCCGTGCGAATGGTTTTGGAAAAATCGGGGTGGTCTCTTTCTGAGGTCGATTTATTTGAACTGAATGAGGCCTTTGCCGCCCAAATGTTGGCCTGCTCTCGGCAACTCGAACTCGACGAAAGCAAAGTGAATGTGCATGGCGGGGCGGTGGCCTTGGGGCATCCAATTGGAGCGAGCGGTGCGCGTGTTCTAGTGACCTTGATCCATGCCATGAAACTCCGCAAGGTCAAAAAAGGTTGCGCTAGCCTTTGCCTTGGGGGGGGGAATGCCGTCGCAATGACCATCGAAAGCATTTAATTCCGAAAACCTTTTCATCCACTCGCTGCTCGGTCAGTCGGTCGGACGGTCGTTCATTCCGATGTCGATTTTCTTGCCTTTGAAGTGGTCATCACCCTCGAAAGTCTTTCACCTCCTTTGTTGAGGATTATTCCCAATTCATGCCGAAAATTATCGGAAAGGATGCCCCTCGAAAGGTATTCACTTTCTCTCATGATTTTTTCAGCTCGGACCCATTAAGCCTGATTTTCCGTAACAAAACGTAACCAATGCTTTTTCCTCTTTCTCTGGGCGAGCAATTCGGCTAAAATCTATCTCAATCTGGGAGATTCTACTATGCATCGTCGGGAATTTTTAGCGACGAGTACACTCGGCTTGGCAACCCTTGCCATGGGAAAAGAAAAAACTGCTATGTTACCTATCATTGATACCCACCAACACCTTTGGGACTTAAAAAAATTCAAACTGAACTGGTTGAAAAAGCCCGATCATCCCTTAGGTAAAAGTCACCTTCCCGAGGATTATGTTAAGGTCATTGAAGGGCTGAATTTTACTCAGAGCGTCTACATGGAAGTGGATGTTCATGTCGATCAACAGCAAGAAGAGGTTGACTATTTACTCGAATTAATCAAATCGAAAAAACATATCACTGTTGCGGCTGTGGTGAGCGGTCGGCCCGCATCGGAAGGCTTTGCTAAATACGTTGCTCAATTCAAAGGAAGCCCTTACATCAAAGGAATCCGCCAAGTCATTCATGAAGATGACAACCCCAAAGGTTTCTGCGTGACCAAGGAGTTTATCTCTGGGGTCAAACTTCTCGGCGATCTTGGACTCAGTTTCGATATTTGCATTCGTCCGGGGGAATTGACCGATGCCGATCAACTGATAGGGGAATGCCCCAACACTCGATTTATTCTCGATCACCTTGGTAATGCCCCCTTATTCGATGCCAAGAAGTTTGAAACATGGAAGAAAGATATTGCGAAACTTGCCGAACGAAAAAACGTTGTCTGCAAAATCTCGGGGATTGTCGCTCAGTGTAAGAAAGGGGAATGGGGACCAGAAACATTGGCGCCGGCAATCAATCATGGTATCGAAGTTTTTGGTTGGGATCGGGTCATGTTTGGTAGTGATTGGCCTGTGTGTACTCTGGGGGCCACTATGGCAGAGTGGGTCAATGCCCTTAAGACGATTGTCAAAGATCGTACCGAGGAACAGCAGAAAAAGCTCTTCCATGATAATGCCAAAAAATTTTACGGGATTTAAGGGATCGCTAGGCCTTGCCTCATAGGAGAAAGAAATGTTCGGAACCATTTCATTATCGATGGCGTTATTGCTCGGCGCTCCGGTCCCCAAAAATGTCGAACCGACGGGGGTTGGTCCAGGTTATTTGGGGGTTCGTTTTCAGGCCAATCGTGAGGGCGACGGCTTACGAGTTACCGAAGTGCTACCAGCTTCACCGGCAGCAAAAGGAGGGATTCGACCCGATGATGTGATTATTCGCATTGAGGGGAAACCCGTTTCGCAGGATACTTCGGAACTCGTGCAGCGAATCGCTTCGGTCAAACCCGGTTCCATGATCGAAGTCGTCATTCTGCGTGCCGATAAAGAAATCACGCTCGATATTCGCATCGTGGCCCGACCGAAGGATGTTAATCCCACGGGCATACCATTCCCTCCCATGCCGATTGATCCCGACGATCGATAGAGATGCCAACGAAATCGGGAGC
>CAZFDX010000499.1:0-5192 GCA_964518325.1 uncultured Alcaligenaceae bacterium
ACATAGGTGCCGCTGGTTTTTGATTTTTCGAGATCGAGTAAACCATTGGCAGCGGCATCTTCCAATAATTCACTAAAAGTTCGATAACCATAAAACGCTTCATTGAAGGAGGGCTTTTTGCGTTTCATCGTAACTTTTGCCATCGAGGAATAAATCCCATCTTTATTTTCTCGACGAAGTGCCAAAAGTGACTCCAAAAGGAGCAGAAATACCTTTTTCTTCTTCTCAGGGAGATTATCCTTCAACTCCGCTGAGTTGACTGTAACAGTTGGTCGATTCAAATCCTCGTAATAAATAAATTCATCGCAATTATCTCGAAGTAATTCCGAGGTCGCATCGGCCAGCCCCACTCCAATCGTGTGTTTCCCTAATTCCTTTAATTTCGAGATGAGAGGTGAAAAATCACTATCACCAGAGACAATCACAAAGGTATCAATATGATCTTTTGAAAATGCCATATCGAGAGCATCCACAACCAACCGAATGTCTGCCGAGTTTTTTCCAGTCATGGCCCGTTTCGGAATCTCAATCAATTCGATGGCCGATTCATGGAGTTGAAGAGTAAATTGGCTGAACCGGCTCCAGTCGGCATAGGCCTTTTTGACGACGATCTTCCCTTTTTCGACTAAACGAGTCAAAATTCGATCGATGTCAAATCGGTCGCGTTTCTCGCTCAGACCTATTCCTATATTCTCGAAATCGATAAAGACCGCAAGGGTTCGCTCCCCATCGACAAAACGTGCCGGCATAGAACCTCTCTTTGGATATTGGGGTTATGGATTCCTTGGGAAAGAATTCCCCTTGGGAAAGAATTTCCCATCGGAAGATTCCATTAGTGTTTTTTTTCGTAGTCACGAATTTTGTCGAGTCGTCGGGTATGTCTGCCTCCTTCAAATTCTGTGGTGAGGAAAATTTTCACCATCCGCTCGATCAATTCCTGACTTAAAAAATCGGCAGACATACAAAGGATGTTGGCATCGTTATGGCGACGTGCTAATTCGGCTTCGATGGGATCACGGCAGGAAACAGCACGAATCCCGTGAACTTTATTGGCGGCAATACACATTCAAAAACCGGTTCCACAAATCAAAATCCCCCGATCGGCCTCGCCACGGGCTACCATTTCCGCTACGGGTAAAGCATAGTCTGGATAGTCGGTTGCGGGTTCAGAAGCATTGGTGCCGGTATCAATCACTTCGTGGTTAATACTGCGGATAATGCCTACCAAACGGCTTTTGACGTTATATCCTCGATGATCACTTCCGAGAGCAATTTTCATATCAACCCCATTTCGACTATCAAACGATCCACATATTTTACGATTCTCTCAACACATTCATTATAGCGATCGAGCGATCCCCCAAAGGGGTCTTCTAAATCCCCCTCGGACCCACCGAGTAAACGATACCCCCCCGCGAAGGCAGGAACCTTGAGGGCGGTCATTAAGTGGGAGCGGGTCATGGCAATGACATCATCCGCTCGGGCCAGTAAATCGACGGTCGCTTGCCTTGCGGAGTGAGAGGAAAGATCGGCACCATATCGGGCAACGGCTTCGATTGCTTCGGTGGTTGCGGGGCTGCCCTCATTTGCTGCGACCCCTGCAGAATATATGTGGTAGCCAGCCGTGAGCAATTCTTGTTCAGGTATGCCCAAATGTTCTGACAATCGTTTTTTGAATAGCGCCGCTGCCATGGGACTACGACAGGTGTTGCCGGTGCATAAAAACAGGATGTTTCGGGCTAATCTTTGTTGAATTTGTGTGGCATCCCAAATCCCCGCTCGGGTGATTGTCCAAGCCCGATCATTCAATTTGAGATAAGTCAAACTCGCATTCGAGCTGGGGTTGGGGATCGTTAGGTGATATTTGGCTCGCTCAATCAGCTCTTTTGCTTGTGAATCGTTGGGGAGATTCCCAAGGGGCAGAAAATAAAGTGGACGTTTCCCGATATTTAATAAATCGCCGGCCACTAAGGAGGCAGGGACCCAAGCCGGAAATTCACTTTCAGAATGTTCGATGACGATTGGTCCGGGCCAAAGCCTTCTCAGGATGGCCTCTTCCGCGGGGGTCATGTGGGGATAGGCAGCAATAAAGTCTGCCAAATCAAAAAATCCTTCGATATTGGAGGTATGGTTCGGAGCGGAAATGGGAGTTCCCTGAACCAAGGTCTCACCAATTTCCGTGGGGATCACGAGAGAATCACCACTCTCTAGACTGTGAAACAATTTCTCGTAGATGGGTTCAATTGGGTCACTTGGATTCCAATTCAGGACTTCCGGCACAAAATCTCCCTGTGAAGGTCATGAATCTCTTTAAGGATGATTTATTCAGAAAGGTGTTTCTGAAAATGCCCTGTCCCAAGAATTTCTCGAGGAACCTTCAACCGGAATGCTGATTTAATGGCTTTTAATCCGACTGGTAAAATGCTCGCTCATGGCCATTTTCATATCTTTCACGGCTTGGACCATCCCAACCAAAACTGCACGAGAAATAATCGCATGGCCAATGTTCAACTCCTCAACATGCGGGAGACGAACAATCGGTTTCACATTGAGATAATTCAGACCGTGCCCCATATGCACATGTAATCCGAGTTGATGGGCCTGTTCCGCCCCGAATTTAAGAATTTCGAGTTGTTGCTGGAGATTGATCTCGGTTCTGGCTTCGGCATAGTGACCTGTGTGGAACTCGATGGCGCGGGCGCGCAGTTTGCTCGACATCTCTATCTGCTTGGGGACGGGGTCAATAAACAACGCCACCGAAATACCCACCCCTTGGAGACGCTTGATGGTATCGGCAATCATCCCTTGATGAGCGATCACATCTAGCCCCCCTTCTGTGGTGAGTTCTTCCCTTTTCTCTGGCACCAACGTGACCTGATCGGGTTTAATCTGACAGGCCAAGGCAACGATTTCTTCGGCACAGGACATTTCTAGATTCAATCCAAAGGGGACGGTCTCGCGAAGAATCCGAAGATCACGATCTTGGATGTGCCGGCGATCCTCACGAAGATGGATCGTGATCCCGTCTGCCCCGCCCAGCATAGCAAGGCCTGCCGCTTGGACGGGGTCAGGCTCGTAAGTACGACGAGCTTGCCGAATCGTTGCTACGTGATCGATATTCACGCCTAACCGGATCATCTTTGTTTTCCTTGGGGAGAGTGTTGTGGGTACGATATTTATCTGCGGAGACGCATTTTCCTACGTTGTGGGAGGGCCTTTGTATCCAGCGGTCATGGTTTCATAGGCTCGAAGGGCCTCGCGGTAACGAATCATTTCCTGATTCAGAACCTTGTACAGTAAGACGGCCAATATCATCTCGATTAACCGTTCTAAAATTGGTGATATTAACAGAATGGAGAAAGCATAATTAAAGAACAAATAGACCAATATCAGACTAATCAGAATGCTAGGAACCAGTAGTTGGGTGGAGCGACGAAGCCGATACCGTTGATCGAAATACATCAGAAAAATGGTTCGGAAATCGCGGAAAATTTCGCCCAAAATCCATTTGCGTTTCCCGCTCGTGGGATTCGTTTCCGAAACCAGATTCAAAATCGGCGAGCTAACGAAAGCGGCTCCCGCTGCTGCTTGCGACAGAATCGAGGTGACCGAGGGGGAGTTTTCTTTAATCTCGCGAATTTCTTGATGAACATTCACCGCCAGTGATTTCATCTCTTCCTGAACGGTTTCCGAAAGAACATTGACTTTGGTTTCTAACTGCAAAAGGTCCGTAACACGAGTTTGTAGTTGGCTCACTTCCGTTTCTAGTTTCTGAAGACGAGCTTCAATTTCGTTTTGCCGACTCATGGAACCTTCTACCAAACAAGACAAGGTATCTCTTCATCTTATTCGTGGAAGTTAGGATTTCACTTCAACAAATTCTCTTTTCAGAACCCCCTCTTTCATTGTAACGTGGAAATAACCCTTTTCTTTGGTACCATCGTGGTTTGATCTCGAAATGGCACAGCAGCGATTCGTTGTGAGAATGGTTTCCCCTTTTTTCACCTCCGTTTGGCTGTGGTAATGACCGCTAAATACGGCTTTCAGATTCACTTCCGTAAAGAGTTTCAGCAGCTCCTCGGCATTTTTGGGCCGCATATTCACCTTTTCTCCTAAGGGGAAATGAGTGCAAACGACGGTCGGATTTTTCTTATCCAGTTTCTTGAGCGATGCTTCGACGAACTCAAAGGTTTCTTTAGAAATTTCGGTGTTGGTGTGCCTTTGTTGTTGGGTTGTGTCCAAGAAAAGGAACTGCCAACCGTGGATCGTCAGGAGATGGTTTAACTGATTGGGAAATAAGTCATCGTAAGGCTTTCGAGAATCGTCCTTGGTAAAATCGTGGTTGCCCGGCACAACATACAAAGGGATTTTCGGAGCCGTAAAAATTTCTTTAATCACGCCCAGTTGTTCCGACGTGCCATTCTCTGCCAAATCCCCTGCAAGAACAATAAATTCCGGTTTTTGTTCCCGCATCGATTGAATGACCTTCTCAAAGAACGGGGGACATTTTTTGTCAAGGCTATGCAGATCGTTTGCCACGATGAAGTTAAAGGATTTTCCACCCTTATCATCGGCACAAGCGCCCGGCCAGCAATGTGAACTGAGCCACATACCTACGGGGAGTTGAAGCAATCGACGGCGTGCGAGGGAAGAGAGTTTCATAGTCGAATCGCCCAAGGTTTCTATGTTAATAACATCTCTATTTGATGAAGGAGTTCACATGCGTTCAACCCCCTTGTTTGGAATTCTTTTAATTCTCACATCCCTGAGTTCCGCCGCGGATAAGAATTTGGATGGAACTTGGATCATCGAGTCTGCCATCCGTGATGGGAAAGCCCTAGAGAACCTCAAAGGGGCCACCCGCGAAAACAAAGGCGAAAGCTACACCATCACCCCCATTAAAGGAGAGGCATTCTCGGGTAAAGTGAAAGTCGATCCCGAGAAAAAAACGATCGACATCATGCCCGATGGGGGAACCTATAAAGGCAAAACTTTATTAGGAATTTATCAAGTCTCGGGCGACACCCTGAAAATTTGTTACGCCGAACCCGGCAAGGATCGCCCGACCGAATTTGCCGCTCCTGCAGGTAGCGGGCATACTCTGGCAACCCACAAGAAAAAATAATCGAGCATGCTGCTTTCTCCTTTCACCCGCAGCGGCTTGGTGAAACGAAAAACGCGGAGCTGTGGTC
>CAZFDX010000500.1:0-7108 GCA_964518325.1 uncultured Alcaligenaceae bacterium
TTATTAGATTTATACTCGAAGCCCGATTCGGTCGATCCAAGGGGCTTCGAGTGGCATTATCTCAATAGTCATTTGTGTAATTCGCTTTACGATATTCAAACCGATGCCACGATGGAAGGGGTCGTCAGTTCAGGCGATCTGGTGTTTCTGTATAACTCTTCGATTGTGCGGGCTATCAATATGAAATTTCGCGGGATTGGCACGATCTACTCCGCCGGAGAGAGGTCCATCCGAAGTGTTGCCATTTCCCCCGATAATAAAACCCTTGCGATTTCGGAATTTGGTCGAGGCTTTCTCAGTTTTCGCATTGTCCTTTACGATCTCGTGGCCCGACGCACTCGACGCATCATCCCATTGAATGAGATTGATGCCAATCAATCTGCCAAGGGACTCGTTTTTGCCTCCGATGATCTCATCTTTGCCGCGATTGGTTCCGAGCAGCCCCTACCGATTATGGCAGGACGAATCTACGGCTTCGATGTGGAAACAGGGAAACGGCTTTGGGATTTAGGTCAGGCGTTGAAAATCAGCGACAGTAAACCGGCCGCGGAACCGGCCACGGAAACCAAACCCATCCCGAGCCAACCTCCGGAAGTAATCCTCAAACTGCGGTCGGCCATGCCCGAATTGGAGTTAGAACGTTCGCAAGTCCCTCGGTTCCATGTTCCGGCAGTCAGCTTGCGCGAGCTGACTCCACAATTCACCGGTTCTGTGAATGCTATTACTGTGGTGCAGGGGCATTGGGTGATTGGAGGAGACGATAACGGGACGATCATCGCTTACGATGTCAAAACGGGAGCCGTCCGCCGTCCCTACCTCGATACCACATTGATTCGTGGACCCATCACCTGTTTTGCGACTTCCCCCAAGCATTCCCTCCTCGCAGCAGGTAGTTCCGAGGGCCGATATGTGGTCTGGGATTTGCAAACCTCTCGGTTGAAGTTTTCGAGCACCACCGAGCACCGAGGTTTTGTCCAAGCCTTGGCTTTCTCCCCCAATGGAGATTTTTTGGCCAGCGGCTCCAGTCGCGGGGTGATTCACATTGTAGAAACCACCTCGTTCAAAAATGTGCTGAAACAACCCGCCCATAAAAACCCGATTTTGGGATTGGCTTACACTCTGGAGAAACGTCAGCTCATTTCGGTCGGGCAAGGCGAACTCCCCAAGGTTTGGACTCCTTTTAGTAATCCTTTTGGCGGGGTCGTCGGCTATGCTTCGGACCTTTCGGAAGTGTGTTCTCCGCAAACGGGCATTTGCTTGGTGACTGCCCCCAATCGTATTGCCGGCATGTACGACATGCATAAGGGCGAATATGGCTACGATATTCGCCATCCGGATGAGGGGCATGTCAATCATCTTTTTGCCATGAATAAAAGCACCGGCTCGATTGCTCGGATCAGCAGAAAGAATACCTTGCTTATTTTCGATTTTGATCGTCGCACGAACCAACACCGGATGCCCTATGCCGTCGGAAGGCTTCGCCCCGATGTCCGCTGTCTTGAATTTGTTCCTTCCACCAATTGGATTGCCATCGGCTACGACAATGGTTCAATCCAATTGATCGAACTCGGAGAGGGACTCGAGTTACGAAAATCCAAAGTGCTGGAATCGATTACAGGTAGTGTCGCCAAGATGAGCTTTTCACCCGATGGAACAACGGGGGCATTTCTCGTGGGCAATCGGCTGGAAATCTACTCGCTGAATGGGAAACACCTCAAAACGATTCCGATCCCCGAGTTTGTCCCCTTCCAAATTCGCTTTAGCCCCGATGGTAAATCGATCGGGATTTGTGGACACGATCGAACCAAAGAGCAAGGGATGTTCCGCGAATACCGTTGGGAGAGCGGTGAGAAAACTCTCGAAATCGAGATGCACCGCAAAATTGCCCGCGCTTTCTGCTATTCCCCCGATGGGAATCGAATCGTCACCGGCGGTGATGATAGTTGCGTCCGTCTTTGGGATACCAAATCGGGCAACTTGATGCTCACTTTAACGGATCACACACGCTTTGTCGATGCGGTGGAATTTGTGGATGGGGGGCACACCATTCTTTCGGTCGGAGGTGGAGAAATCCGTCGTTGGGAGGCAAGTATCAGCTACGTCAAAGATCGACATCTCCAAGCGATCCGTTCCACTCAGGTTACCGACATCAAAACAACCTTCATCGAAGATAATCAAGTTCTGCTCGAAGCGAAGCTCAAGAACATCGGAAAACGCCCCATCCAGTTGAAAGAATCCGACACGAGTTATTTGATCGTCTCGGTGTGTTACGATTTTAATCCGCCCAATGGCCCCAAACGCTTTTTAAGGCAAGCCCTGTGGGGAAATCTGAAGATCGAGACCGATGCGCTCATTCAATCTGGAGAATCGATTCCCTTGAGAATCATTTTACCCGAAGCAAAGACTCGTCCCGAAGGCCCCCTTCGCTGTCAAATTGAACTGAGTTGGAACGATTTGGTTCAAATCGAGGATCGATATTTTCCATTTCAAACCGATCCCCCGCGAACTGCCGAGACGGAAGAACCCCGCTAAAGCGAGTGATCTTTTTGGATGAGCGATGGGAGAGCCTGAACTGAGGAAAGAGGATCGCACTCCTTGTGGCCGAAAAACAATCCATCGCCTTCACTGCAAAACGGCTCGAAAACGATTCCTTCTTCATCTCGCGACATCAGTCCAAGGGCTGCTCTAAAATTCAATCGCCTCGAAGGCCCGTCTCCCCATGCGCATGGGGAGCCACGTTCCCAAAATAGCTAGGGCCAAGGCAAATGGTAAACCGGCAAAGGCCCAAAGTGGAAGTTCTTGTTTCTGTTCGGTTAAACCAATAATCTCGGCGGTTGCTGCCACATGGTAGGGGCCACAAGCCGTTGCCACAATCAGAATCAACACGGCAAGGCTAATCACCATATTCATGGTCCCCCCAAAACCCAAAACAATTTTGGAAGGGTCCGTTTCTCGAAAATTAGGCAATAATGCACTCAGGCCGACGGCTAAACCGCTCATCGAAAACGAAAGCAACAGCATGGTGAAAACGTGAATCAACACGGCAATCAAGGGCATCTCTAAAAGCAAATCGCTAATGAGAATGATCCCCCCTGCCAAAAGGGTCGAGCCGGTTAAAGCAAAGATAAATTTCCCCCAAAGAATTTGGGACCTTTTCACAGGGAGTAATCCTAAAATCCAAAACTTTCGGCCTTCTAAACTAATCAACGGATAGATAAAGCGTGAAAGGTAAGCACACATTAATAAACCTGTTGAGGACATATTGATGAGACTTAGCCCGTGACGAAATGAGTTAGGAATATCGGCATCGAAAAAATTTCTGAGGTTGAGCACCGCCAAAAGAAGGAGCCCCGTAAAAATAGCCAATTGACCAACTTGGGCAGGCTCACGGCGAAATGTACGGAAATCCTTGATAATCAAAAGTCGAGTCGGTTTATCCAAATAAAAGACTAACCATTCCATGACACGGTCCATCCAAGAAGGACGATAGACCGTATAACTCTTCTTTTTTTCTCCGAACGCAGAAAGACGATCGAACCCCCGACGATAGTATTTCTTCGCAGCAAAAGTGACCAACACATAGCCCATTAAGCCATTGGTCCAAATTAACATTAAAGGAAGAATGCTCTCTTGCCAACGATGATCGGCAAGGGCAACCAATCCTTGGGCAATCCACTGGCTGGGTGAGTAGGGGGTATGAGCCAAGGCGAACATCCCAAAGACATTTTCGATACCATCCCGAGTTCCGGCCCCCGCACGAATCACGAATAGGGTTCGCCCCAGCCAAATCAGACTCAGAAGGATCAAAGCAATAATGACAAAAATAAGGGCCTGCTTCCGACGTTTCGGAAAGAGATTCACAAATAACAGGCATGCCCCCCCCCCGAGGGCACTGGGTAGCAAAATATACCCCGTGAAAAAAAATAACAACGCAGGATAGAAATACCAAGGAACCCCATACGAAATTCCATAAGCAATCAATACAGGTGCCCCCAACACCACAAACGCCCAAGAGCTATAGAACATCGCAGATTGATATTTCATCGCGAAGATATGGTCGGCACGGATCGGGGTGGTGAGCAAAAATCGAGTTTCTGCCCCGTTAAATAAACCGGCATATAACACCAATGAGGTCGAAAAGACTAACATTCCCCCCAGCATCAGAAAGAGGCTACTAAAAATCAACTCCATGATTCGACCCGAGGGGAACAATCGCGTTGTTTTGAGAACGGAAAAGCCCCACCATGAACCAGCAAAAACCACAATCCAAACAATCAAACAAACCAAGATCATGGAGATCGATCGAGTGCGTGAATTCCCGATCAATTGCAATCCGGAATTACGGAACAAACGGTAACGTAATCCTCGGAGGATGGCCTGATGAGAACGGACTTTGTCCATACCGCACCTCTTAGCGATGAGTTTGTTGGGGCTATTTTGGGGCCATCATATTGGGGTCTATCTTGAGGCCATCACACTAGGGCTATTTTTGGTGACCGTCTTTTAACGCTATCGTGTTGGGGTTATTTTTTTGGCTATCTTTTTGGCTCAATTTTTGGGGCTATCGTGTTGGGGCCATTTTTTTAGGGCTATTTTTGGGGCCATCGTGTCGTGCTTTTGAGTAATTCATAGGCTTCGGTTGCATCGGGATCATCTCGATACAGGTCCAACAAAACGGCCAGAATCTTATCGGCCTCGGCGGGATTGTGTTGCTTCAAAGCGTTTAAGCGTTCGATCACTGGGATGATTCCTTGCCGAGAAATCTGCTGGGCTGGCACCTTCGTTGTGATTCTCTGCAAACTATATTCGGCCAACTGAACCCATACCTTTTCGGATTCCACCCCTGAATAAGCGTTAATGAGCCTCTCCCAAGTTTGCCGTGCATTGTTCACCTCTCCTGCTTGAAGGAAACGAACTCCCCGACGGTACAACCGTTCTCCTTCACTACTTGGAGAAGTTTGACGAGACGATGTAAGTAAGGTCGTATGAAAATCTTCGTAACTGTCGTACTTTCGTTTGAATTCAGCGATTTCTTGTTGATATTGATTTGGGTATCGTCTCGATAGGGGTTCCAAAAACTCCTGCCATGCTTTTCGCCAATCGTTGGGATCGGCCGATTGCATCAGGGGAAGCGCCTGAGAATAAAGGGTCTCGGCACTTTCGCTCGGTTTGCCAAAGAATCCATAAATCAGAAGCCCCAGAACGAGCACAAATAAAAGCAGAACGACTCCACCGCGATGGAGCAGGGGCTTTTTGGGGGCCGGTGGCGGAGTGAACGCACTTTTTTGCACACTGGGGAGAAGTTTGGGAGTCGTCTTATCCGAAGTGGCAGTCGTGAAATTTTCGGGATTCGGTGGGCGAATCCCGACCTTCCCTTGAGAGTAAAGAATCGTCCAAATTTTTTCGAGTTCCTCAAGGAGAAGGGTTCCCGAACTGGGCCGAGTATTCGGGTCTTTATTCAAAAGTCGAGTAACAAGATTATCGATTTCTGGAGGTAAATCCGGTACGAGATGGATCGGGCGCTCGGGCAGTGCATGACAGTGCTTATGGATCAGATCGGCAATGTTATTGGCAGCAAAGGGGGTGCGTGCCGTCAACAACACATACAGCGTGCATCCCAAAGAGTAGAAATCGCTTTTCTTGGTGATCCTTTTTCCCGACGCCTGTTCGGGAGAAATAAAGCCCGCAGGGCCTAAAGGATTGTCCGTGAGTGTTAAATGATCGCTGCTAAATAGCTCCTCGATTCCCGCATGACTGACCTGAACCGATTGGGTTTGAGGATTGAAAAAGATTCGAGCAGGTCGCAGGTCGCGATGAACGATCCCTCGTCGATGAAGATAACGTAACGCCGAAACCAAATGGATCGTCATCAGCAACACATCGACCCAAGAATATCGTTTCCCCAAACGGATCGCATTTTCGAGATTATGATCCCAATCCCCTTCGGTCACCAAAAAGGCCCGCCCGTCGGAAATACCCCCATCGAGAACGGGGAGGATATTAGGATGGCTGAGCTTTTGAGCTTGAGCGACATAATCTTTGAGTCGATCCCCAAAGCCGGCTACGAAGGTGGAAATGGAATCGAAATGATAAAGGATCGCTGGAGTCGATTCGGGGTGATTTCGCTGGACTGAATAAATCGAGCCACGAACATCCTTAGCGAGAAAACGACCGATACGCCATTCCCCAAACTTTTCAGCTTCCATGGGGTTAGGTTAGAAAAAGGATTCGTGATTGGGTAGTGAAGAGTCCTCTCGGGGTTACCGGAAAAGCCGAGTGAACAAACGCACAAACGAGTAAACGAACAAACAAATGCCATTGAGAAAGATTCCCAGTGGATACAACGGTGTTGACCTCGGTAACAAGTGGGTCAAGATAAATTGGTTAGGATGGAAAAAGATTGCCAGTGGAGAAAACGGTGTTGATAATCTGAGGTGATGTACTAACAGCCTAGAGGGAGCCTGTTGGGTGATGGATACTTTCGGGCAACCTGAACAAATTAGTTTTACCGAGCGCGAGAAAGTTTCTCGGCATAAACCTTTGCGTTGGCCTCATCACCCACATCTTTGAAATACTTGGTTAAGCGTGAAAGTGCCTTGAGATACTCATTACGATCTTGGTTGTAAACCACATCGACCCAGAGATACGACCACATGGCATCGCGTTTAGCTCCTTTGGCCAAGTAGCAATCGCCCATGAGATTATAGGCTAACGCCTTGACGGCAGGATTGTTCGATTTCCCTGCGATATCCTCCAGTTTCTTGATCGTCGGTGCCAAGGCGGCCACATCGGGCGCTTTGACCCCTTCTAAACCGAGTTGATACAGCGCCACACTTTCTTTCGCACTGGCCGAGGCTTTAGCGTCTTTCAAAATATCACTTACCCGTTTCGCAACGGCTTCGTAATCGCCATTCGTAAACGACAGATCGATCAAAGCAAGCGAGGCTTCACTGCGAATTTCTTGGGGAACGTCTGATTTTTTCTCCAATCTCTCAAGGGTGTTGATGGCCCCTTTGGTGTTACCGAGATCGTTTTGCAGCCGAGCCAAAAGCGGAGCGGCGAGGGTATATTCCCATGAATCGGAATTCCCATCGACGAAGGTAGACAA
>CAZFDX010000501.1:0-1962 GCA_964518325.1 uncultured Alcaligenaceae bacterium
CATTTCCCATTGATATAAAGCTGCCGGTAACTCCCCACCGACCCAATAGGAATACTCATCCTTTCGCCCTCAAGGTGTTGTGTAAATTGCTATTGTACGCTCAAGGCAGGAAATCGGGAATCGGCTCTGCTTTTAACGCGATCCGATGCTGAGCAAAAGACATTTCGACCACAGCCTAGCGTTTGTTGAGAGTATCGACTTCCCTGCTGTTTACGCGATCCGATGATGAGCAAGGACATTTCGACATTTCATTAAAAATTGAGGGCCAGAATGAATTGCCAAAATTTTTGAGTAAAATTGGTACGCTTTCGGTCATA
This sequence comes from uncultured Alcaligenaceae bacterium, assembly GCA_964518325.1. Lineage (GTDB taxonomy): Bacteria > Planctomycetota > Planctomycetia > Gemmatales > Gemmataceae > SKW135. Next base: position 318 of record CAZFDX010000501.1, read on the forward strand.
ATCTCGCTTATTGGGATAGGAGCACATGAACATGAACGAAGAAACCCTGTTTCAGAAAGCGTTGGAACTCCCCCAAGACCAACGAGCGGCCTTTCTCGATCGTGAATGTCCCGATCCCATTTTGCGGGCACGGGTGGAAGCCTTGCTAGCTGCCGATGGAGCTTCAGAAATCCCAGTCGATCAACCGGTCCCCCAAAAGGAAAATGATTTGAGAACAGGTTCCTCTCTTCAAAAAAACATATTACCTCCCAAAGAAACGGAAGGCACGATTATCGCAGGCCGGTATAAGCTGCTGCAGCAAATTGGCGAAGGGGGCATGGGCACCGTTTGGATGGCCGATCAACTCGAACCAATTAAACGTAAAGTTGCCGTCAAGCTCATCCGAGTGGAACGGGGACAATCGAAAACGATTTTGGCTCGCTTCGAGGCCGAACGGCAAGCCATTGCTTTGATGGATCATCCGCACATCGCCAAGTTGCTCGATGCCGGCACGACGGATGAGGGCGCACCCTATTTCGTCATGGAGTTGGTCAAAGGTATCCCACTCAATCGATTTTGCGACCAACATCGGCTTACCATTCCTGAACGGCTGAATCTATTCATGCAAATCTGCTCGGCGGTGCAGCATGCCCATCAGAAGGGGATCATTCACCGCGATTTGAAGCCATCGAACATTTTGGTGGAAAGCCACGACGGTAAGCCGGTGCCGAAGGTGATCGACTTCGGTTTAGCGAAAGTAACAACAGGTATGCAACTGACTGAACAATCGCTGTTCACCGCGATTGGCACAGTGCTGGGAACGCCGCTATACATGGCCCCCGAGCAAGCCAATTTCAACGCCGTTGACATCGATACGCGAGCCGATGTGTATGCCCTTGGAGTGATTTTGTACGAGTTATTGACCGGCAGCACACCCATCACCCGAGAAGCAATCAAGCAGGCCGCATTGGATGAGATGTTGCGGCTGATCCGTGAGCAGGAAGCCCCCACGCCAAGTAGTCGGCTCAGCTCGGATGATCGTACCCCTACGGTGGCGGCCAATCGACAAATCGAACCGGCGAAATTGGGGCGTTTCATCAAAGGCGAATTAGATTGGATCGTGATGAAGGCCCTGAGCAAGGAACGTGATCGGCGTTACGAGACGGCCAACGGTATTGCTCGGGACATTGAGCGGTTCTTGAATCATGAGCCGGTGAGTGCGGGTCCACCGAGTACTAGTTACCGCTTGAGGAAATTCGTGCGTCGGAATCGTCCCCAAGTGATCGCGGCCAGCTTGGTGGTTCTGGCGTTGGTAGCAGGCGTGATCGGCCCCACATGGGGTTTGCTCGAAGCGCGCCGTCACGCCGAGATCGCCCATCAGCAGCAAGCCGAAGCAACCCGACAGGCAGACATCGCCCGAGCCGAGACCGAAGCGAAAGAACAAGCACGCGCGGAATAAGCCAACCAGCGAGCCGAGGCGGAACGGCAACGGTTGGAGGCGGAACGACAACGGGCAGAGGCAGAACGACAACGGGCCTTGGCAGAGGAACGACTCACTCAAGTAACGGCGGAAAAACAACGGGCCGATGAGGAAAAACGAATCGCAACGGCGGTCAAAGATTTCCTACAGAATAAATTGCTGGCTCAGGCATCCCCTGTTGAGCAG
>CAZFDX010000502.1:0-2722 GCA_964518325.1 uncultured Alcaligenaceae bacterium
AAAGCGGGAGAAATCTTCCCCACCGAGAATCGGGTTCCGTTTCCGGACATTTTCTTTGCCCAAAATTTCCTCGAACACGGTTACGGTTTTCCGAGTCAACGGAATATCGTTTTCGAGTTTGGGAGTGAAATCATCGGTGACAAAATTGACATCGGGTTCGGGGGCATTGGCAGCCAGAGCGGCCGCTTTGGCCTTTCTCTTGATGGCATCGAGAACTTTCTGCCGAGTGGTTTCTTTAGTCGTTCGCACCGTGATTTGTAGCAATACCTCATTCGGGATAATGTTGGCCTTGGTTCCTCCATGAATCGAACCAACGGTCACCACGGCGGGATCGAAGGGGTCTTGCTCCCGTGAAACAATCGTTTGCAGATCGAGAATAGATTTGGCAGCAATCACGATTGGATCGATCGTCACATGCGGCGCCGAGCCATGCCCCCCTTTCCCTTTGATTGTCACTTCCACCGTATCGACATTCGCCATCGCTAACCCCTCGGTGTAATGGATGGCACCCGCTTCGAGAGTGGCATCGGAATGAAGGGCCAAGCAATAATCGGGTTTCGGGAATTTCTCGAATAGGCCGTCGGCAATCATCAGACGGGCACCTTGGCCAATCTCTTCAGCAGGTTGAGCGACAAAAACAAGGGTTCCCCGCCAACGATCTTTCATTGCCGTCAACACCCGAGCGGTTCCCACCCACGAGGTAATATGCACATCGTGCCCGCAAGCGTGCATCACGCCGACTTCTTTCCCCGCACGATCTCGAACCATCTTCGTACTCGCATAGGGAAGCCCCGTCTTTTCGATAATCGGCAAGGCATCCATATCGGCACGAACCAACACGGTAGGGCCTTCGCCATTTTTGAAGACACCGACGACACCCGTTTTGCCGACCTTTTCGGTCACTTCAAAGCCGAGCTTTTTGATCTCTTCCGCCAGTCGAGCCGCTGTTTTTTCCTCTTGCAGCGAAAGCTCGGGATGAGCATGGAAGTGTTTGTAGAGCTTTTCCAGATCGGCCAGCTCGGCGGTCACTTTGTCTTCGATGACCTTTTTTCTCTCGACCGGTACCGTCTGAGCCAACAACACCTTCGAGAGGAACAAACCACAAAGTAAGGGAATTGATAATCGGTAGGACATTCACGTTTCTCCTTCGGTGATTCCATCCTATTCGCAAAATGGTAAGGGGCTATCCCGACGGGTTCCAGAAATCGGGCGAGGAAGTGGGATATTTTTGCGCTGGCCTATACAATCATCGAGTAATTTCTCTCCCGAAGGGTTGACTGGCGACTTATGAAAATACTGCTGCTTGGTTCTCAGGGGCAACTCGGACAAGACCTTTTACGAACCTTCCCGAAAGATTGGTCAGTCGTTCCCCTGACCCGTACCGAAGCCGATCTCACCCAAGCCGATTCGATCCGGTCGGCGCTGGATCGCACGAATCCTAATGTGGTGGTGAATTGTGCGGCATACAACCTTGTGGACCTTGCTGAGAAAGACCCGCAGGCTGCCTTTGCCACCAATGCCTTGGGGGTGAAAGCACTCGCGGAACAATGCCACACACGCCACATTCTCCTTGTGCAAATCAGCACCGATTACGTCTTTGGGGGCGAAGCGAACCGACAGTCTCCCTACAGCGAACAGGACCCTCCCTCACCGATCGGGATTTACGGGATGAGTAAAAGGATGGGGGAAATTTATACCCAACGCTATTGCCCCGATCATCATCTGATTGTTAGAACGTGCGGGCTTTACGGCTTACACGGAGCCGGTGGCAAAGGCAAGAATTTTCCGAAGATCATCTTCGAGGTCGCCACCACACAAGACCCCGATCGGTTGGCGAAACCTTTTCAAGTTGTGACCGATGAAATGGGCACGCCTACCTATTGCGCCGACTTGGCTTGGGGAATTGTGGCATTACTTCTCCAGAAAAGTCGGGGGATTTTTCATGTGACCAATTCGGGGAGCTGTTCGCGTTGGGAGTGTGCCCAAGAAATCTGTCGGCTTGCGGAACAACACGGGTTTCGTGTGCGGTATCCCTCGAAAACGACTCAGGCAGAATACGGCTTAGCCGCGCGCCGACCTGCCTATGCTGTGTTGAGTAACGAAAAATTTCGCCAACAGGTCGGGACCGCCCTGCCTGATTGGAAAGAGGCGCTGAGCCGATATTTCGCGGCCCTGCTCGCTGTCCAGAAGGAAGAAAAATAAGGTGGATGTCTGGGCGACGAGTCGGTATCGACGAATCACTTACCAGAATCGATGAACCGCCTTACGGTATCGACGAATCACTTTCCAGTATCGATGAACCGCCTTACAGTATCCACGAATCACTTTCCAGTATCGATGAACCGCCTTACGGTATCCACGAATGACTTACCAGAATCGATGAACTACTTCTGAGCTTCGACGATTCGTAATTGCGTGCTTTGGGTGAAGGTCAGGCCGCCGATTTCAAAATCCATCTCGGCAAAGAAGGCGCGACATCCCTTTTTGGGTTTATCGACGAACAGTTCACAAGAATCTTTGTCGAGCGTGCCCGCCTTCTCTTCCCATTTCGATTTACGGAAATCGCGGGTTTCCGAATTGGCAACCCAAACCCGCACGGCTTTCGGTTTCCCGTTCGCATTCACGCAAAGTCGGCAATTGCCATCGGCAGTGTCATCGGGTTTCCATGTCAGGGTTGGGAAGTTTTCATCGAGAACATGGGCGCGACCAAAGGCAGCAATAG
>CAZFDX010000503.1:0-2288 GCA_964518325.1 uncultured Alcaligenaceae bacterium
TCTTTGAGAACCATCCCATCTTTGGCCACAATGGTTTTTTCCACGCCCGTTTCTTGACTGGTGACGTTCATCACATCACCTTTGGCCGCTTTCTTAATTTTGATTTCGTAGGTGTCAGCTGCGTTGGCAAGAAAGGTAATCAAACCAAACAGAGCCAACAAAGGGAGAAGACGCATCATATTTTCCTCACTTGGAGTAGGGGTAAACTTTAGGAATTGAGATTCGGAACCGCCCGGCCAATCCCAAAGTAGGTAAAGCCCATATTAATCATCGATTTCGGATCGTAAACATTCCGACCATCAAAAATCACCGGATTTTTCAAAAGTCGTTTGATCAATTCAAAGTCGGGGTTGCGGAATGCCTGCCACTCGGTCACTAACACCAGCGCATCGGCCTCTTCTAAGGCGCCATAGGGGCGATCACAAAGGGTAATGAGATCCCCATACAGGGCTTTGACATTCGCCATCGCTTCCGGATCATGCGCTCGAACAAGGGCACCAGCTGCTAAAAGGGCATCGATCAGCACCAAGGCAGGTGCCTCGCGAATGTCATCCGTGCGGGGCTTAAAGGCCAACCCCCAAATCGCCAAGGTCTTCCCCGCAAGGTTTCCAAAATGTTGTTGGATTTTCGAGAACAGAATGGTTTTTTGTCTTTCGTTGACTTCATCAACTGCCTTGGCTAAGCTCAATTCCAGCCCGTAAGAATGGGCCGTGCTAACCAGTGCCTTCACATCCTTGGGGAAACAACTTCCCCCATAGCCGGGGCCGGGGTGCAAAAATTGAAAGCCAATCCGCACATCGTGACCAATCCCGCGACGCACATCATTAATATCCGCGCCGACCCGATCGCATAAATTGGCGATTTCGTTAATGAACGAGATTTTCGTGGCCAACATGGCATTGGCAGCGTATTTGGTCATCTCGGCGCTTTCTGGCGTCATGACCAAGAAAGGTTGCTCGGTCCGTAAAAACGGGGCATATAATTCTCGCAGGGTTTCGGCCACGGCGGGATGACGTACCCCGACTACGACCCGATCGGGTTTATTGAAATCGTCGAGGGCGGCCCCTTCCTTCAAAAATTCGGGGTTCGATGCGACCTCCAAACAAGTGCAACCCTGTTCCGACAAAATCTGAGCAAAGCGAGCATTGGTGCCCACCGGTACGGTTGATTTCAAAATGACAATGCGCGAGCCGGGGCCATTCGAGGAAACCCCTTGAAACAGGCTCGCCAACTCGTGGGCGACTCCCCACACCGCATTCAAATTCGGCGTGCCATCCTCTTGGGGCGGGGTACCCACTGCCACAAAAATGAGACGGGCCTGACGAACCGCTGAACTGAGTTCCGTAGTAAAACTCAAGCGGCCTTCGCGAGTGTTTTTTTGCACCAGCTCTAAAAGGCCCGGTTCGTAGATTGGAATTTTACCCTCTAAAAGCGTTTGAATCTTTTTCGGATCGCGATCGACTCCAATCACTTCATTTCCGCTATCGGCCAAGCAGGTCGCTGTTACCAAACCAACGTAACCCGTACCAATGACCGTAACTCTCATCGAATCTCCTGTAATGTTTTGCTGTTGCTTAGGTTATTTAGCTAGGGATTCTCTGCTAGGGGATTCTTTTGATTTCTCGGGAACACTTAGGGGGCTTCTTTTGTCTCATTTTCCTCATCGACTTTTCATTCTATCGCTGTTTCTCATTGGTTTTTCAGGTTGCGATCACCCCGAAGCCAAAGGGAAACGTGTGATTTTGCCCCATCCGAACACCAAATCGGACCCCAAAAAAAATCTGGACTCCAAAAAAACTCCGGACCCGAAAGAGCTTCTCCCCGCAGTGGTTCTTCAAACCATTCAACAACGCTTCCCCGATGCCAGAATTGAATCGTTTGAAATTGGTGAAGAAAACCGCCAAGAGGTGTACGAAATTCAACTCGAGCAAAACGATCTGCGCATTGACGTGACCGTTTCCACAAATGGCCAATTAATGTGGATCGAGAGCGAACTCGCTTTTGAGAATCTCCCGCAACCCGTGCAAGAAACGGTCACGCGCCGGTACGCCAAACACGAGGTTCTTCATTCCGAAGCGGTCATAAAGGTGACCAACGGCAAGGAAGTTCTGGATCATTACGATGTTCTTTTAGGCTCGCCGGATAACAAGTGGATCGGGGTAGAAATTTTTCCCAATGGCCGAGTAAAAAGGACCGAAGACCGAACCTTGTGGAAGGATTAAAAATTCTTGGGGACCCTCTTTTTCTTGAAGGCGAGTCCTAAAATATCACCCTGTCTCTTAAACACA
>CAZFDX010000504.1:0-2500 GCA_964518325.1 uncultured Alcaligenaceae bacterium
GCCAGTCACTTGGAAAAACAGGGGGGGGGCTATCATGTCGCCATTCGGGGCTATCAGGAAGGCCAAGTGATTGATCGTGTGGTCAAAGTGCAAAGTGTCAGCCGAGCCTTGGTCGCCCAAACACAATGGCCCGAAGTCTTGCAGTTGGCATGTTCGCCGCAGCTGCAGTTTATCCTCTCGAATACCACAGAAAATGGCTATTTGACCGATCCCCATGAAGACTTGAGCCGAACCCCCCCCGAGTCGTTTCCCGCGAAACTGTTGGCGGTCCTTTTGGCCCGTTACGAGGCCAAGCAAGCGCCGCTCACGATCATCCCCTGCGAGTTGATCGAAGGGAATGCCAACATTCTTAAGACCAAGGTTCTGGAATTAGCGCAGAAAAGAAAGGCCCCCCCGCAGGCTTTGGCTTGGATCGAAGAATGTGCTTGGTTACATACGTTGGTGGATCGCATTGTTTCGGGCACGCCGAAGGAGCATCCGCTACTAGCGATCGATCCCATGTTGATTGTGGCGGAACCTTTTGCCTTTTTTGCCTTGCAATCGCATCCAAAGGCGGCCCCTTTTGCGGTTCATCCTGCGATTGTGCGTTGCCCCGATGTGTTACCCTATTTTCTACGAAAAGTCCGGATTCTCAATGCCGCCCATACTGCCTTACTTATCAAAGCCAAACCCCGAGGATTTGAAATTGTTCGCGATGCCGTCAACGATCCCGAGCTAGGCGCTTGGTTGGAACGCCTGCTGATGGATGAGATTGTCCCCACTTTACAAGGACGAGTTGACCAACCCGAATTGTTTGCTCGGCAAACTTTGGATCGATTTCGGAACCCGTTTTTGGATCACAAATTTGCCGACATCTACCTTCATCATGCCTCGAAAGTGCAAATCCGCTTGGTCTCCACTGCCCAAGAATATCGCAGTCGCTTTGGAACCGAACCCACCTTACTCAACGAGGTTTTGGAACTGAATCGAACTCTTGGCCTGTAGGCATTGCTCAAAGATACAATGGACTCGTTTGATGCGATGGTCCCGCCTGTGGTTTTCAAGTTTTCGGTTTTCGTGATCTCGGTTCCTTCGGCAAAATCTTCCTCTTGCATCAGAAAGAATATCTGGTAAAGCGGACCCTAAGTCTGGAAAGGTTAACCAAGAAATCCTTGGGGGAAAATAGGGTTTCTGGGTGAACATCATCATACAGGGGGACCGGGCATGAGTTGGCTCGGACGTTGGATATTTCTCTCCGGAAGTATTTTGGCACTCTTGCAAACGGGGTGTGTCTCGCGGCATCAACCTTTAGGGGCCGAGCCTGCGCCTTATCTGGTGAATCGGAATGGGCAACCGGTGACGAATTATTTTGCGGACCCCCGTTACGATGGTTCTTTGCCCCGCGAAATCCAAAAAGTGACCATGCCGGAGTACCGCGTCGAAATCCCCGATATTCTCCGAGTGGAACTGTTGCGGGTTTCCCCGACCCCCCAATATAAGGTGGATGGCGGCGATATTCTGTTTGTGTCGATCTCTTATAAAAATCAACCCGATCCCTTTGCCGTTGAAGCCTTGGTCACACCCGATGGGGTGATTAATTTGCCGATTACCTATGGTGGTTCGGTCCGCGTGGCGGGATTAACTACGGAACAAATTGAGCAGGCCATCGTCAAGGCAGCCGAAGCGAAAGACGTCAAAGAGCCAAAAGTTCAAGTGAATATCTTGCAATCACGCGCCCTGACAGCCTTACGAGGCGAGTACATTATTTCTCAAGATGGGAAAATTAACTTGGGGGTGTATGGTCGAGTGCGCGTAGTCGGCCTCACTCTGGAAGAAACGAAACAAACGATCGAAACCCATTTGAGCCAGTTTCTGAATAACCCCATCGTGTCGGTGGATGTGGCTGCCTACAATAGCAAGGTTTACTATGTGATCTTCGATGGGGGGGGGCGAGGCCAACAGATTTATCGGCTTCCCATCACAGGGAACGAAACCGTGTTAGATGCCATTGCCAACGTGCAAGGATTGCCGCAGGTTTCGAGTAAGTATCATATGTGGGTTGCTCGTCCGGCTCCTGCCTCGGTCGATGAAGAGATGATTCTTCCGGTCGATTGGGTGGGCATCAGTAGCGGAGCGCTAACCAAGACCAATTACCAATTGTTACCGGGAGATCGGCTCTATGTTCGGGCGAATCCTTTGGTGACGTTGGATAATTACCTCTCGTTTATCACCACGCCCGCAGAACGAGTCTTTGGTTCGATTTTAGTGGCCCAAACTTCGATTCAAGCGGTGCAAAATCGGGGACAATTTGCCACGATTGGCCGCTGAGCAAGCGGTGCAAAATTGGGGTTGATTTGCGCCGCTGGGTTGTTGCGAAATTACGGATCAGGTTTGCTTGAGAAATTACGGATAAAATGCCCTCTGAGGAAGTCTGAGGAAGGAATTCTAACATGCGATACACACTCGGGACGTTGGCTTTGTGGTTAACTTTGGCCCCATTCGGTTTTGGACAATTTGGCCC
>CAZFDX010000505.1:0-2614 GCA_964518325.1 uncultured Alcaligenaceae bacterium
CATTGCAGTTAATGTATCATCATTAAAGACATCATATGGTGTTATAAATGTAACAGGATCAGGGACTCCATGGAGTGTATTTCGAATATCTGTAACTGATTGTTTTAAAATATCTATTTGGTCGGTAAGAGAATACAGATCCATTTGTTGATGATGAGTTGTGGACATAAGGAAATCCATTTTGAGTTTCGGGCAACCTTTTCGAGACCATTTTAGCTAAAAAAACCTAGAGGTTTTTTTACAGAGGGAATTATGCCGTATCCGCAATTCGACCGAAGTCATCTGATTCTCAAACCGCTCCGCGAGCGAGAGCATAACCTGACTTTAGACAGTTTGTTGACATTAGAGAGTCCATGTGAATTCCAGCATCCGAGTTTGGCGATTATTGCCGATCGTCTGCAACAAGCCCAAAAGAAGGGGGCTGCCCGTATTCTTTTGATGGGGGCCCACGTCATTCGGGCAGGTGTGCAAGCCCATTTGATCGACTTGATGGAACGCGGCTTGATCGATCATATTGCCCTGAATGGGGCCGGTCCCATTCACGATTGGGAATACGCGCTCATTGGTGCCACCACAGAATCGGTTGCGAAGTATGTTCGCACGGGGGAATTTGGTCTTTGGCAAGAAACAGGTCGCTTGAACGATGTGATAGCAGCGGCGGTGCGCCAAGGAATCGGGGCCGGCGAAGCGATTGGCCAAGCGATTGCCCAAGGGGATTTTCCACATCGGGACAAGAGTCTTCTCGCCCATGCCTATCGATTAAAGGTGCCCGCCACGGTGCATATTGGTATCGGCCAAGATATTATTCATGAACATCCCAATTTTGATCCTGCCGCTTGGGGAAGTGCCAGCTATATCGATTTTCTGATCTTTGCCCAAACGTTAACCCGTCTCGAAGGGGGGGTGTTTTTGAATGTGGGTTCCGCTGTTATGGGGCCTGAAGTTTACCTCAAGGCTTTAACGATGGCTCGCAATGTGGCTCATCAGAAGCAACAGGTGATTCAACATTTTCTCACCGCTGTATTCGACCTGATACCCATCGAGGGAGATACCCGACAAGAAGCTCCCAAGACCGATCCGCGCTATTATTACCGACCTTGGAAAACCATTTTGGCGCGGACCGTTGCTGACGGCGGAGAAAGCTACTACATCAGTGGGGATCATCGTCAAACGATTCCCGCTTTGTGGCGTGAGTTGGCAAAATCGTAAGTCTCGATCTCCTTCTGCTGATTAACTTCTGTCGTTTCTCTTTTGCCGATACTCTCCTTGCGTTCCTCTTCCTCTATCGTTAAATCCCGATCCTTTTCTCCCGTTCCCTCCCTATGCCGATTGCTTCTCCTCTTTCGTTCCTTTTCCTCTTTCCCTTTTCTCCTCTCTTGTCATCCTCATCTTCATGGAGAGAACCTCTTTGTTTTCGGTTGGCGGTCTCAGCCTCGAAGGATCGGTCTCATACAATAGCGGGAGTAGATCATCGAACCCCAAGAAATTTCTATCCATTCACTCAACGAACATGCCAAACGATCCTTTTTCTTCTTTGGTCGATTCAACCGATTCCAACATTTATGAACTGACCACGAAAACCAGCGGTCCGGAAGGGTCTCTTCCTTTGACCGATGAGCTTTTGCGTCATGCTCCTAGTGGTGACCTTTTTGGATGGACGCAGAACGTAGGGATGGGCCTTCAACCCTCGCTGTTGGGTCGAAAAGAATTTTTGATTCTTTCCACACACGGGGGATTGCGCGCTGACAATGGTGAGCCAATCGCCTTGGGGTATCATTCGGGACATTGGGAAATCGGTTTGCTGGTCAAAGCGGCGGCTGAGGAATTCAAACGACTGGGCACGATTCCCTTTGCAGGGGCTTGCTCCGATCCTTGCGATGGTCGCACGCAGGGCACGACCGGCATGTTCGATAGTCTCCCCTACCGCAATGATGCTGCCCAAGTGTTTCGACGGTTGATTCGTTCGTTACCGACCCGTTCGGGTGTGATGGGGGTGGCCACCTGCGATAAAGGGCTTCCGGCCATGATGATGGCGCTGGCGGCCCAACACGATTGGCCCATCATCCTCGTTCCGGGGGGAGTTATGCTTGCCACGGACGGTCATGAAGATACCGGAAAGGTGCAAACGATTGGTGCCCGTTACGCAGCCGGTGAGATCACTTTAGAAAAAGCAGCCGAGGAAGGATGCCGAAGCTGTGCCTCACCGGGGGGGGGGTGTCAATTTCTCGGGACTGCTGCCACCTCGCAAGTGATTGGCGAAGCGTTAGGGATGAGTCTCCCCCATTCGGCCTTGGCTCCCTCGGGGCAACCCGTTTGGCTCGATATGGCCCGTCGTTCCGCCAAGGCTTTGCTCAATCTCTCGGGACGCCGGATTCATGCCAAACAAATCCTGACCGAAGCGGCTTTCCGCAACGCGATGGCGGTGCATGCGGCCTTTGGGGGAAGCACCAATCTTCTTCTTCATGTCCCTGCGATTGCCTTTCATGCGGGGGTTCGTCGGGCGACCGTCGAAGAATGGGCCGAAATCAATCGCAAAATCCCTCGCATTGTCGATGCTCTGCCGAATGGACCCGTAGGGCATCCGACCATCCGCGTTTTCCTCGCAGGGGGAGTC
>CAZFDX010000506.1:0-6231 GCA_964518325.1 uncultured Alcaligenaceae bacterium
GTCGATCATCACCAAGGCTTTGGGCTTACACGCCTGCAACTCCGAGGCTCCTTGATTTAACAAACGCTTGAACGTGCGAATTTGCTTCAACACTTGCACCAGCCCCATGACGGAATGCTGTGCCAAAGGATAGATCAGGTCTACCCCCGCGTTGACCATCTTCTCGCCACCGAAACCAAACAGTTCTACACTCGGTTCCAGCCTTCGGAGTGCCCGAGCTAGGTTCGAGCCGTGAAGGTCACCACTGGGTTCACCCGCACTGATAAAAATTCGTTGACCCATCTCCACCTCCTTCACTGCCAAACACTAAAAGGATAGAGATTGTCACCACGATTGGGAATTGCTGCTCGGAAATCGTAACACTCTCCTCCACCACCGAACTGTAGAAGGTTCAGGGGGGGCATCCTCGATTGGTCCTATGTGATGTAATCGTTATAGTCTCTTTCACCGGCATCGATTGTACCTTAATCGATGCGCTTTAATTCGTTCCGGAATAGCCGCAGACTGGGTTTTCTGAAAGCCGATGTCTAATTATGGAGAAAACGAAACTTTTGGGGAAATTATGGTCTTTTTGAATCGCATTTACACCAAATCCGGCGACGAAGGACAAACCGGCTTAGGTGACGGGTCACGAGTTTCTAAGGACTCTCTCCGTGTGACCGCTTACGGTGAGGTGGATGAACTCAACAGCGTCTTGGGAATCGTACTCTTAGAGGAATCCTTTGCGGAAGCCGACCTGTTGCGCCGAATTCAAAACGATCTATTCGACCTCGGGGCCGATCTTTGCGTTCCCTATACCCCACAGGAAGAGACCAGCCACCATCTCCGAATTACGGCCGATCAGGTTGTTTACCTTGAGAAACAGATCGATCGTCTGAATGAAAGCCTTGCCCCCCTGCGGAGCTTTATTCTTCCGGGGGGAACTTATGCGGCGGCTTATCTCCATCTGGCTCGGACGGTTTGTCGTCGGGCGGAAAGGGCCGTCGTTACCCTCATGAAATCCGAACCGATCAACCAACAAGCGTTGATCTATTTGAATCGCCTGTCGGACCTATTTTTTGTGATGGCCCGTTACCTGAACGATCAGGGAAAAAAGGATGTTCTTTGGGTGCCCGGACAATCGCGAAAAACCTGAGTTCATCGATTGAGTGACTCAATTAGGCTAAGGTGAGGGGTTCCACGAAGCAAATAGGAACACGGTCAGTAGGAGATTTCGCCCTACATGCGATGGCAGCAGCGATTCGGGAAAAAATCCCCTAGAAAAATTGCCTCTTGGGGCTTCTGCTCAATCGAAGCCCCTTCTCTCCGAAGTGAATTGTACGGTCTACGGTGGAGTAAATAGATAGGATCAGCTGAGAACTTTGCTGGTTAGCACCGTGACCACATTATTACGGACTTGAGCGAAGCCCCCGTCGATGGTGAGCTTTTTGGTGGTGCCATTTTGATTGAGGCGAAGCTCTCCTTTGCCGAGGCGTCCCACCAGTGCCGATCGGCCTACTTGGACACCGAGTTCACCATCGATCATCGGCAGGATAATCATCTCGGCGGTTTCGTCGAGGATCGCCTTTTCTGGTGTGACGATGACACATTGAAGCGATTTTGCCATATCAGTCGTTACTCAATATCGGTTGCAGGTTAGTTGAATGAACGTCCGTCTTACTACTTCGCCATTTTCGCAGCGGCTTCGGCGGCCTCTTCAATGGTCCCGACGTACATAAAGGCCGATTCGGGCAGATGATCCCATTTGCCATCGCAGAGTTCTTCAAAGCTCCGAATGGTTTCTGCCAAGGGGGTCACGTTACCCGGTTTACCGGTAAAGACCTCGGCCACGATGAACGGTTGCGACAGGAATCGTTCGATCCGACGAGCACGAGCCACCACTTTCTTATCATCTTCAGACAATTCATCGACCCCGAGAATCGCAATAATGTCTTGCAGTTCGCGGTATCGTTGCAAAATTTGTTGCACACGGCGAGCGACGTTAAAGTGCCGTTCCCCGATGAACTGCGGGTCGAGCAATCGGCTGCCCGATGCCAGCGGATCGATCGCGGGATAAATCCCCTTCTCAGAAATCGATCGTTCGAGATAGATGAAGGCATCCAAGTGTTGGAAGGTATTCGCAGGGGCAGGGTCGGTCGGGTCGTCGGCAGGCACATACACCGCTTGGACCGAGGTAATAGCCCCTTTCGCGGTGGAGGTAATTCGTTCTTGCAGTTCGCCCATCTCGGTGGCCGAGGTCGGTTGATAACCCACGGCAGAGGGCATCCGTCCGAGCAGGGCGGACACTTCGGAACCTGCCTGAGAGAAGCGGAACACGTTATCGACGAACAGCAGGGTTTCTGCACCGGTGCTATCGCGGAACCATTCGGCCATGGTCAAGGCAGAAAGGGCCACACGGAGACGAGCGCCGGGGGGTTCGTTCATCTGGCCGAAGACCATCGCGGTTGATTCGATAACCGATTTCGCGTCGGCACCGGTACCGGTTTTGGCCTCTTGCATTTCCAGCCACAGGTCGTTCCCTTCACGGGTTCGCTCACCGACCCCCGCGAAAACGGAGTACCCTTTGTACACTTTGGCAATCCGCGAGATCAACTCGGTGAGAATAACGGTTTTGCCGAGACCAGCACCACCGAACAGACCGGCTTTCCCCCCCCGAACCAATGGGGTGAGCAGGTCAATCACCTTGATACCGGTTTCCAGAATTTCGGATTTGGGAGAGAGGTCGGAGAATTTCGGTGGTTTTTGGTGGATAGAGCGGGTTTCTTTCGCGTTCACTTCGCCCCGTCCATCGATGGGGTCGCCCAACAAATTGAAGACGCGGCCCAGAGTTTCCATGCCGACGGGAACTTGAACGGGGCTTCCGGTATCGATGGCATCCATACCTCGGGTTAACCCGTCGGTCGACCCCAAGGCCACACAACGAACCCGCGAACCACCGAGGTGCTGTTGAACTTCGCCAGTCAGTCGGATGGGTGTCCCTTTTACACTGGCGTTGATCTTCACGGCATTGTAAATGGCAGGCAGGTGATTGTCGTCAAATTCGACGTCAAAGGTCGAACCAATCACTTGGGTGATTCGGCCTTTATGTGCGGTTGCGGTGCTCATTATCTCTCCGATTTATCGTCGTCTTTCAATATCTTTTTTCATGTCGGGGGGGCTTTACTTTGACCTCCCGATTTTATTACTTTTTTGGACTCACCAAGAAGCTCAGATGGTGTTCCGCGTGGATGAGATGCAGTTCGTTGAACTCCTCTCGTCCTATTTTTCCGAACAAAGGAGAGGTTTGGCAGACCCCTCTAAATGTCTTCCAACGCTCTACCACTTGTTTGAGTGTCTGAACACCTTGAGCATCGTCGAGGGTTTCTGGCCCAATCGATTGTCGGGCGGTCATCCCTCTTTCACCATATTTGCGTGACTTCAGAATTTTATTGAACATCCATCTACCTAGGGTGACACGCAACAACCAAGGTAATTTCTTCATGGGGTAACCATCCATTGCATAGCGGAGCCATTCCGACAGGTGGAAGGTTACTTGTCCAAGGGACCATCTTCCGAGTTTGGTGTATCCATTTTGAAGCAGGTTCTCGGCATCAGCGATAACCTCATCCCAGTTGGCGAATCGTAAAGGTCGGCGTCCTGCGGTTGAGGTCATGAGATACCGTGATCCTGACTCGATTATTTCAGGGCTTCGGCCCCTGCGATCAACTCGCTGATCTCCTTGGTGATCTTCGCTTGTCGAGCGCGGTTGTACTGCTGACTAATTTCCTTAATCAGATCGGCCGCATTTTCGGTCGCTGCTTTCATGGCGACCCGTCGGGCGATCTGTTCGCTCACAGCCGCATCCAAGAAACACTTAAACAGACGTTGCTTGAACGCGACGGGAACGATGGCATTGAGGATTTCCGTGGCGCTGGGGATAAATTCATATTCCACGGCGGCGACCGGCTTAGTCGCTGCGGAGTCATTTTTCTTCGTGGTGGTGAGCGATGCGAGAGGCAACAGGGTTTCCACCACAGGGGTTTGCCGAGCGGCAGTGATGAACTTCATGTAGGCCACTTCGACCCGATCGATTTGCCCCGAAACGTACAATTGGATGTATTTTTCTGCGATGGTATCCACATCGCTAAAGGCCGGTTTATCCTCGAATTGGGTGTAGGTTGCTGCGGCGGTGAAGCCCTGATAGCGGAAAAAGGCCATGGGTCTTCGGCCGGAAATTTCGAGGTCGAAGGGGAGATTCTCGGCTTTGAATTCGCGGATGCGGTTTTGAGCGCCGCGAATAATCGAGCCGTTATACCCACCACACAAACCCCGATTGGAACCAATCACCAGAATCAGGCTTTTCTTAACAACGGGTCGAATCTCAAGAAGCGGGTGGGAGACTTCTCCCCCGGCGCTAGTGAGATCGGCAGCGATTTCGGCAATTTTTTGGGTGTACGCTTCGGCTTCGCTGGCGCGGTCGAGCGCCTTTTTGAAGCGGGCCGTTGCGATCAGTTCCATTGTCCGCGTGATTTTGCGGATGTTCCGAACTGCCTTGCGACGTTGTACTAATTGTCGTAAGTTCGCCATGTCTTCTCCGCCGATTAACCTAAATGGTCAACGGTCTGATCCCTACTGATCCCTAAATACCTTCCCTATCGGTCTAATCCCAGAGTGCTTTCCCAGTCGGTCTAATCCCAGAATGCTTTCCCCTATCGGTCGGGTTAGTTCACTGGTTTGAACTGGGGTTGGAAGGCAGCGATGGCCCCTTTCAATTTTTCTTCAACTTCTGGGGTGAGTTCTTTCTTGGTCGCCAACAGGTTGCGGACCTCGGGCATTTGTTCTTGCATGAAGCGAAGGAATTGCTCTTCCCAAGCTCGGACTTGTCGGCGATCGACGCTATCCAAGGCCCCCGAGTTACCGGCGTAGATAATCATGATCTGATCGACCACCGGCAGGGGTTTGAACTGAGCTTGTTTGAGAATCTCGACCATGCGATAGCCCCGATCCAACAAGGCTTGGGTGGCTTTATCGAGTTCGGTTCCCAATTGGGCAAACGCTTCCAATTCTCGGAACGAAGCCAGTGCCAGTTTAAGCCCCCCTGCGACTTTCCGATCCTTCATTGCCTTGATTTGAGCGTTACCACCGACCCGAGAAACCGAAATCCCTACGTCCACCGCAGGACGAACCCCTGCATAGAACAACGAGGGTTGCAGGTAAATTTGCCCGTCGGTAATCGAAATCACGTTGGTGGGGATATACGCAGACACTTCCCCTTCCAGAGTTTCGATGATCGGCAAGGCGGTTAATGATCCGCCGGAGGTAGTGACCCGTGCCAACTTATGGTTGGGGTACTTGGGAAGCACATGATGTTCGGCGAAGTGTTTGCCCGACACTTCCGAGGGACCGACATACACTTTGCCATCCACGCCCGAGGTATCTTCGGTTTTCGATTCGTCGAAGTCGTTGGGGACAATCACCCAGCGATCAGCCAGTTTAGCGGATCGTTCCAGCAAACGGGAGTGACAGTAGAACACGTCACCGGGGTAAGCCTCACGACCGGGCGGACGACGAAGCAACAGCGACATTTGGCGATAAGCGGCCGCTTGTTTGGAAAGGTCATCGTACACCACAAGGGTATCTTTGCCCTTGTGCATGAAGTATTCCGCCATGGCCGTTCCCGCGTAGGGAGCGATGTATTGGAGCGGGGCGGCTCGCGAAGAGGACGCGGCCACCACAATGGTGTATTCCAAGGCGCCGTTCACGCGGAGGTCTTCCACGATCTGGGCGATCTTACCTTCCATCTGACCGCAAGCAACGTAGACGCAAATTACGTTTTCGGTCTTTTGGTTGATGATCGTGTCGATGGCAATGGCGGTTTTGCCGGTTCGACGGTCACCGATAATCAATTCCCGTTGCCCGCGACCGATGGGGGTCATGGCATCGATGGCTTTGATACCGGTTTGGAGGGGTTGCTTAACGGGTTGCCGTTCGGCAATCCCCGGCGCGGTGGCTTCGAGGGGCCGCGTTTGTTTGCTCAGGATCGGCCCTTTGCCGTCGAGGGGATTCCCCAGAGGATCGACCACGCGGCCGATCAACTCTTCACCGACGGGCACTTCGAGCAAGGCCCCCGTGCTGCGGACTTCATCTCCTTCGGTGATCTGGAGATAATCGCCCAAGATCACGATACCGACGGAGGATTCTTCAAGGTTAAAGGCCAGTCCCCGAACGCCTGTGCGGGTGAACTCGACCATC
>CAZFDX010000507.1:0-3253 GCA_964518325.1 uncultured Alcaligenaceae bacterium
CCTATGCCCCCATTCGTGAGGTGGTTCGTAACGTGAATCCAGTATTTTCCGTCATTGGGGATGCTCACGCGAAAGTAACCGTCGGGGCCTACTGGAGCCTCGCTACGCGAGATGATGCCCCCGCCGACGACCCCAAGAAACATCACAGAGTCGAGCCGTGAGCCGGGCCGACGTGAGAAACAATTGATATCGAGAACTTGCCCCTTCTTCGCCGTGAATCGGAAGAAATCGAGGTCCCCTTCTTTTTCGATAATGCCATGAAAAGCAAGCGGGGCGGCCCCAATCGAGGTGAGTTTGCTCAAATCATCGTTAGGTTCGGCTTCAAAAAAGTTTGGCAGATCGATCAGTCGGAATGGCATGCCCGAGGGGGAAATTCCTTGCGCATCTTGGCAAAAAATTTCAAATCGACCCCCTTCCGGAATTTGGGTCGGCAACTTGATTTTTTGACGAATTTCACCGCTGGGATCACCCAAAAACCGAACTTCAATTTCCTCTCCTAATTTCCCACCTGCAGGAATAATGGCAGTCGGTCGCGGGAAAGAACCAATGTGAACGCGGTAGTAACAAGCCCCGTTACCGGCATAAGATGTTTCCCGAACTTGCACATAATAAGTGCCATCCTCTGGGGCAATAATCGAGAGATGCCCATCTTGTTTGAGCAAAGGGGTATCATCGGAAGAGGCCAATTCAAATCGCTTCGAGTTCAGGATCGCAATATACGGATCGAAAAAACTGGTGGCTAAGCGCATTCCTTCAATTTCCACCGAGATGCGTTGGCCTTTTTTGACCTCTACAGCGTAGAAGTCATCATCTTCGTTGTTGGCAATGCCGTGAACGGTGGTGTTGAGAGGAATTTTTTGGGCGGATGCCAAATCGTTATTCGGCTCTTTCTCATCCACGATTGGTAAAGCCCCTACCCACAAGGTTCGCATTTCGGTAACACCGGTTGCGGTCCGCACCCGAACCCCGTATTCACCAAGTCGAGCATCGGGAGCCACTTTGACCGTGGCTTTAACAAGGGCAGGATTGACCACTTCGAGCTTGGTTACGGTGAATCCCGGTTGGTAAAAAATCACTTCTTGGGCATCGGCCAAATTGCCACCATTGAGGTTAATTACCGATTCGATGCCCCGTTGAACTCCTCGGGGGGTAATCGAACCCAGAGAGGGACTGGCAGCATGAATCGTGGAAACACACAAGCCCAGAATTAGGAAAGTCGATCGAAACATAGAAGCTATCGTCGCAGGTTGGTTGGAATAAATAGAAGAGATGGGCGAGAGGAACCGGATTAGGCCAAAAGTTCTTTGACCACTTTGCCATCATCAACGATTTCAATGGGTCGATTTCCGGGCGCCATCAATTCTTTATCGGCATTGATGCCAAGGCAGTGGTAAACGGTGAAGGCTAAATCTTCGACGGTTAAAGGATTATCTTCCGGTTCGGTGGCGGTGGCATCGGAGGTTCCATAAGCGAACCCTCTCTTGATCCCCCCCCCTGCGAGAACTACGGTAAAGACTTTGGGCCAGTGGTCACGGCCTGCGGTGTTATTGATTTTCGGGGTTCGACCAAACTCGCTGGAAACCATCACCAAGGTGCTGTCGAGCAGACCCCGTTTGTCGAGGTCGGTAATGAGCGTTGCAAAGGCTTGATCGAAGGCAGGAAGTTGGCTGGCCATGCTGGCTTTGATGCCCGAGTGCATATCCCAACCACCATAGGTTAACGAGACAAATCGCACACCGGCTTCGACCAATCGGCGAGCCATCAACATCCGTTGACCAGCAGCGTTTCGACCATAAGCATCGCGAAGTTTGGGGTCTTCTGCGTTGATGTTGAACGCTTCCTTGGCCTTGGGGGAAGAAATCAAGGCATAGGCTTGTTGATAAAACGTATCCATGGCCGCGATGTTGTCGGATTTTTCCTTCGTGGCAAAGTGATCGTTCACCGCTTCAAGGATATTCTTTCGTGTGGTAAAGCGTTTATCATCGACCCCACCAGGTAAACTTAAATCCTGAACCGTAAAGCCTGGGTTCGCAGGGTCCGAACCGAGCGAGAAGGGAGCATACTTGCTGGAAAGGTAACCGCTGCCGGCATAGGTGGTCGGCATGGTGGGGATACACACATAGGGGGGCAGGTTATTTCGCACTCCAAACTCGTGGCTGACGACCGATCCCATGGAGGGGTACGATAACGCAGGACTCGGGCGATAGCCCGTGAACATATTGTGGGTTCCGCGCTCGTGGGCGGCCTCCCCGTGAGTCATGCTCCGGCAGATGGTCAGTTTGTCCGCAATCTCTGCTGTCTTTTTGAGATACTCGTTGAAGACCACTCCATCCAATTTCGTTTTGATCCAACCCATTTCTCCACGGTATTCGATGGGAGCGTTGGGTTTGGGGTCGAAGGTGTCTTGATGAGCCGATCCTCCAGGTAGGAAGATGTGGATAACCGATTTGGCTTTTCCTTCTTTGCTCTCGTAGTGTTTAATGTCGGCTTTGGCTTTCGCACGGAAGAAACCTTCGAGTGTGAGTCCCAGCCCCGTTGCGGCACCGACTTGCAGAATCGTGCGGCGGGAGGGGGGAAGGAAATGGGAAGGGTCATCTTTCCAAGTTACAGGCTTCATTAAAGAAGTCTCCAATGTCAGTGGACAGAGATACCAGAAGGCATCGGCAGGTACATACTGTAGGTCTACACTCTCGTTATAACGAGTTGGTGAATAGTTTAGTCGTCATGGGAACGTCTGTCAATGAAATTTAACCCCTTAACGACGAGATTGTTACCTAAGAGAACTTAACCCCAATCGGATTCGAGAGATCCAACAAGAATAGGAGGAGATCAACATTTTTATAACTTGGGTCATCACGTAAGCAAAGTATCTTGCCCAAACACATCGTGAATAAAGCCACATTCGTCGGCTTCTTGCGAATCGCGTAAGTCCTAGTTAAATTTTGCAGCCATAACAAAAGATTAGCGGATAGCCCGCTTTTGTTTTAATTGTGAGGCAATTGGTCGGGATCGATCCCCATTCGTCGAAGAATTTCTGCCAGTTGTTCGGCACGTTGTTCGGCAGCGAGTTTGGCTTTCGCTTCGGCTTCGGCGCGGAGGCGTTCCTGTTCGGCGAGTTGTTGTGCTTCGAGTTTCGCTTTCGCTTCGGCTTCAGCCCGTAAGCGTTCTCGTTCGGCTCGATTTTTTTCTTGTTGCAGTTGCTTTTGTTGTTGTGTCAACCTTTCTGCCTGAATCGCCAAATACTCCCGTGTGG
>CAZFDX010000508.1:0-8801 GCA_964518325.1 uncultured Alcaligenaceae bacterium
TTAGAAGCGCGACCCAAATCGCTGATCTTCACGTTTTCGAGTTTCACGCCAAGGTCTTCAAAAATGGCATGTCCACCGGTGAGGATCGCAATATCTTCTAGCATGGCTTTACGGCGATCGCTATAGCCAGGGGCTTTGACGGCAGCACATTTCAACCCGCCTGGTTGACGGAGCTTGTTGACGACCAAAGCAGCCAGAGCATCGCCATCCACATCTTCGGCAATGATTAACAAGGAGCGGCCTTGTTTGAGAACTTCTTCGAGAATCGGGGCCAAGTCGCGGATGCTGGAAATCTTCTTCTCGTAAATCAGGATGTAGGGATTTTCGAGTTCGACTTCCATCGTTTCCGGATTGGTGATGAAGTAAGGAGAGATGTAGCCTCGATCGAACTGCATCCCTTCGACGAATTCGTAGTTGGTGTCGGTCGATTTGCCTTCTTCAACGGTCAGAACCCCATCTTTGCCGACCTTGGTCATGGCCTTGGCAATGATTCCGCCGATAACGCTATCGTTGTTGGCAGCGATGGTGGCCACGTTTTCGAGGTCTTTTTCGCTTGCCACGGGAATCGAGAAGCTCTTGAGTTTGGCGCTAATGTCTTCAACGGCTTTTTCGATACCCCGTTTCATCAACATGGGGTTCACACCAGAAACCACAGCGCGAAGCCCTTCATTGTAAATGGCTTCGGCCAAAACGGTAGCGGTGGTGGTACCGTCGCCGGCCACATCGGCGGTTTTGCTGGCCACTTCTTTGACCATGCGGGCGCCCATGTTCTCGTATTTATCTTCCAACTCGATTTCGCGAGCTACGGTCACACCGTCTTTGGTCACGGTCGGTGAGCCAAACGATTTTTGAATAATGACGTTACGCCCTTTGGGGCCAAGGGTCACTTTCACAGCACGGGCCAATTTAGAAACCCCTCGTTTCATGGCTTCTCGTGCTTCTTGGTCGAATGCAATTTGTTTTGCGCTCATAGGTCGTTCAAATACTAGCTTGTTAATGTTACGGTATCGGGCGAGATTGAAATCAATTCATTTGGGTTTGTCGCAATTAGTCGATGATGGCCAAAACGTCTTCTTCTCGCATGATGAGCAGATCGTTTTCTGTTTGGACTTGGCGATTCACTTCATCGCCGGCCCACGAGGTGAAGTAGACTTTATCGCCCACTTTCACTTGCAGGGGAGTCCGGCCCCCATCTTTTTTGAGCTTGCCCGGTCCAACAGCAACGACCTTACCGATTTGAGGTTTGTTCTTTGCGGTGTCAGGTAACAGAATCCCGCCAGCGGTTTTTTCTTCGGCAGCGATTCGTTCCACTAAAATTCGGTCATCTAAAGGTTGCAGGTTCATTAACAAACTCCAAAAACAGACGTAGAATGCTTCTGCGATAAGCAATCCATGTGCCTAATTCGGATCGATTGATGCAACATATTGCGATATAGAGATTTACGATGATGGCCAAAGTGAGAAAGACCAACCGTCTGCCAAGAAATACCCCGACGCGCTGGGTGGGACTGTCGCTTTGGCAGGAGGCAAAAGCTCAGAAAAAACAGGGGAGGATACGCAAGAACAGGAAGGGGATGAGAGAAAGAGTAACCTAGGGGGATGCCCCTATCTCCTCCTCCTTCTTCCTCCCCCCCGACATACCTACAGAGACAACTTCGTTCCTTAATTCGATCTGTGCCGATTCACACACACAGGTTATCGATGTGATGAAGAATATCCCTGCACAAATTTCTAGGGAAGCTCTGCAATTTCCCGAGCTAATTGTCCCAGATCGTGCTTCATGAGGTTGATGTAAGATTCTAATTGATCGAATAAATTGGCTCGAATCCGAAGTTCACTCGCACGATACGAGCCACCCGTTCCGAACAGAAGTGCCATCAGCCGTTGTTTTTCGGCTTCGGGTTTGGCCCCCAATTCCCCCGAATGTTCCCAACGATGTAACAGACTGACCCGAAGGCTCGACGGATTGCCATCGCGTTCATCCGGCCGATTCAAATAATTCCAAACCGAAGGGGGAAATACCGTTGGAACAGCCGCCTGCTGATACAACTCAGCGAGGCCATTACGTTGATGCGAGTATTCCAATTGGGTTTGAACGGCAGTAATGGCCGTTAAACTAATGGCAGCAACCGCCAGCCCGAACAGTATCCCTATGAGCCGATAGATTCGATGATCCACATTCCAAAGTGCTAATCCATTCACCAAAGTTGAGCCGATGGCTCCCAATAAGATCGACCACAAAGTGAGTTTTTTGATTCGGGCATGGGCAACATCAATGAGATAATCCGCAATTTGATCCGCCCGTTCTTCCTCACAATCCATCTCGGCAGAGGTACTGGAAATGTCCAGTGCTACGACAGTGATTCGTTCACTGATTTTTTGCCTGAGAATCCCACGTTGAGGCGAGTCTTTCGGTTCCGAGCAATACTGCCGAAGAAGGGGAATCATCCCACAGATATTGGCGGTGGCGAGTGCCTGTGGTGAAAAGTGCTGCAGGAGCATTTTCTCTTGGGCTAAATCTTGGTCTGAAAGAACAACCCAATCCCCAAGGGGTTTGCGAGGCACGGTCGGCGCACATTCACATTCTTTAGGAACATACGGGGCGGTTGGTTCTTCGTGCCCGATGATTAAGACGGTAATAATCACCGTAAGAATGAATGCAGTGATCCCGACGGCGACCCGCCACCGTGAGGGCTTAGGAGCTACAGGACTAGGCGAAGCAGCTTGATGGGGTGTCATAGAAAACCTAATCCGTTGTGAAACTCAATCTTGAGATAGATTTTCTGAATCCCTTATTCATACTCAACTCAGAGATTCTCATTACATTAATAATTGGCCCGACACTAACACTAAAAACAAACCCAAACCATTTCCTGAAAGGGAGAATCTTTCCCATCAAACTGGATGGCGACCTTTTGGCATTGGGAGTGAGATTCAAACGGTCCTTTCTGATTGCGAAAATGAGTCGCAAAGGATACATCAGACCAAAAAATCAGACCCCAAAACGTGATTTTGAAACATTCACCAAGATAGGAATTTTTTGGGGAGGGATTTGAAAATGCTCTTCAATCCTGCTGATGTGGATGTTAGAGCCAGTGATCAGAGATCAAGGTGAGAGATGGAGAAACCAGCTTAGGAATGTTCGGTCAGGTGGATAAATCTTGGTTCTGACTGGTCGGCGGGGTAACCGATGCAGCGTACAATCCCCCCGAGACGATGCCTAGCAAGGCAGCTAGCACACACCCGACCGCTTGCCAAATTCCACTCACAAGACTCAGGGAAAGGGTGGTCAGGATGACACAACCCATTAGACACAGAAAAGCCCAGCCTTCTCGTGATGACATTGGGGTAGCTCCTTTATGACTTTTATCGTTGGGATGATTTAGCCCAAATCAAGTTCACTTGAAACTATTGTACTTCTCTTGGACGGTTTCTTATTCATCGAAATTATTTTACTCGTTTCGGACTCCCCTATTATGAGGAAACTGTGAATTCCTAGAAATTCCCACAGGACTGCAATTTACAATTTGGGGTCATAAATCAACCCCCGAACGAGTAATCGAAACAGAAGGGTTCGGCATTGATTTTTATCCCATGTTGAGATGTTGCATTTCTCTAAGGGAATTTCCATCACATCGGACACAATCTCGTACACCTCCATATAGGTGAATGGTCCGCCGCCACTTTTTCGCATGGTACGAAGTGCGGAGTAGACCATTGTACGAGCAACATGATCGGGGAGATGTTTCCAACGATCTCGGGGCTTGCTGCTAATCATGGTGTTCACCTGCAACGATTTGGCTTAACAGCGGTCAAAGTTCCTCTTTACTGGTGTTTTCGATTTTCCATCGAAATTCTTACGATTTCAATAAGAAATCCCCTATCTTTATCGATTTTTTTGATTCTGGAGGCACTCGGGGATAATCCCCAAAACTTGCTCAGCTTCGATTTTCCGTGCTCTCCCGATTTATTTTGAGCTTGTACGATAAAAGCATGAAGCAGAATTTTCTTGATGTGGCGATCTTGACCGAAGATCGATATGTCCACGTTTCGCAGCCCGATTGGTATGTGGGGAACATCCTTCGTGAAGAGGGGTTATTAGCCCAGCACCTCACAGCACGGGGGTTATCTTGCCGGCGAGTTTCTTGGGCGGACCCGACCTTTGATTGGTCTTCGGTCCGTGTTTGTGTTTTTCGTTCCACTTGGGATTATTTTGAACGGTTTCGTGAATTTTCTGCTTGGATGGAACGAACAGCAACGGTGACCCGATTTATCAATTCGGCTGAATTAATTCGTTGGAATTGGAATAAGAAATATCTTTTGGAATTAAATCATCAAGGTATTCCAATCCCGAAAACGATTCTGTTTCCGCAAGGAGATAAGCCTGCTCTTCGTGAAATCATGAAGCAACAAGGCTGGCAGCAGGCGATATTCAAACCCGTGATTTCGGGGGCAGGCCGTCACACTTACTTGTTACAGGAAAATGAGATTGAATCCTTGGAACCTCGATTACATGAATTATTAGAAACCGAAGATTTTTTATTACAGGAATTTTTGTCGGGGATTCTCGAATTGGGTGAAATTTCCCTAATTGTGATCGATGGCGAATATACTCATGCGGTGCGCAAAATTGGCAAGCCGGGGGATTTCCGCGTTCATGATGATCATGGGGGAAGCGTGCATCCGTATCAGGCCACTCCCGAAGAAAAGGCTTGGGCAGAAAAAATTGTTCAAGCCTGTCCGGAAATTCCGTTATATGCTCGGGTCGATTTGGTTCGCGATCAACTTGATAATTTGAAATTGATGGAATTAGAATTGATTGAACCCGAATTATTTTTTCGATTCCATGAACCGGCTGCGGAAAAATTAGCGATTCATATCTATCAAAAAATCCAACAGTGTCACTGGTCACCATGAGGTTCCGAAAATTATTCATAACGAAGAGCTTCCACGGGATGCAATCGCGAAGCCCGTCGGGCGGGGAACCAAGTTGCGATGACCGCTACAATGCAGGCAAGCAATGGGGTTCCTAAGACCAACCAAATCGGAAAGCGGAAGACCGTCTCAGGGGTGGGCATATTCGGTTCTTGTTGAGCAATCAACTTCAGGGCGTAATTATCTCCTAGTAGGGAACTGAGCCAAGCAAACACCACGCCAAGCGATCCTCCTAGCACGCCAACGAGAATCGCTTCGGTTTGGAACATAATCATAATATCCCGATCTTTGGCCCCCACTGCTTTCAAGATGCCAATTTCTTTCGTTCGCTCTAATACGGCCGCCAAGGTGGTGTTGGTGATGCCAATCCCCGCAACGGCCAAGGCCACCAACGCCACAAAATCCATCGTAAAACCAAAAAGGGTGATATTCTTCCGAACGTTCATCATCAGTAACCCAATGGAAAACGAGCGGTATCCTTTTTCCGTCAAGGCTTGGGTCACCTCATACAAATTCTCTTCGGAATCCACTGTGACGGTGAATCCTTCCCAGCCGTTGCGTTCAAATCGTGCAGTTTTCCCAAAAATCTCAAAGGCTGTTTTTTCTGGAATCACTCCTTGAGCATCGATTCCCGTCAGCGAATCGGTCCCAATTTTGGCAGACGGTTCCGGTGATTTTGTCACACCAACGAGAGTGAATTTTTTTTGGATCGTGGGGATGATTTTCGTTGGTCCTTTTTTCGGATTCGATTGCATTAAACTCGAAAGGGCCTCTTTCTCGGTCGCCTCGATGGGGAGTAACGGAACAATTTTGGGAAGCAGTTGATTAATTTTTTCAAGGGCCTTTTTTTGCTCAGGTGTTAGATTGGAATTCACACCATTTTGATTGGCCGTAACAATTAAATTCCACTCGGGCATTTTATCATTGCCAGTTAATTCAATCATGACCGGTTGACCTAACATCGATTGAATTTCAGAATCACTGCGAATACCAATTTTGTACAAAAGAAATTCATTGAGAATGATTTCTTCCACTTCGGGTGAAGAAAAAGGTCTGCCGAAAATCAAACTTTTTTCAATGCGATCCTCTGGCGCGGTAGTCAAATAAAAGGATTGAATCACTTTCTTATCTTGCAAAGTGACGACCTCTCCCATGTTGGGGGTGACGGCAACGACATGGGGAATTTGCAGAATTTGCAGACGATCTTCCTCGCTCAGGGGCTTGGATCGCTGTTGACCGTTCCGGATACGCCATTCGTTTTCTAAACGGCGGCGGATTCGCTCGGCCCGATCTGGAGGGACCTTCGGATCGACTTGAATTTCCTCCTTGGGGATTCCCTCCGAACTGGCTGGAATTTGACTATCGGGAAAAACCTGAATGTTGCGTAATTCCCGAGTCCTTTTCGCGTTATCATCAATAATTTTGCGAACCCCAATCCCCAAGCCAATACTGGCACACAAGGCAAAAGTTCCCACGGCGACCCCTGCAATCATCAGGCTCGTGCGAATTTTTTGACGCCATAATGCGCCCAAACCATTTTCGAGTAAATCAACGAGTTTCATAGTTGTCCCATTTTAGGGAATTTTGTGTCCCCTTGACGGTAGTCTCCCAAAAGTGAACGATTCTATTTTGAATCGTGAGTTCTCAAATGAGTGAACGATCTCCTTCAACATGTGTCTTTTTCAAATGGGTGAATCATCTTCTTTGACGTGTGAATTTTTCAAATGAACGATCTATCTCCCTACAATCGATTCCATTCAAATTCAATGATTCGATTTTGAAGTGTGTGGTAAGTCGATCCATCGGTTTTTACGAATCGGCAATAAGGATGATCTGCGAATCCAAAGAGATGTTCTTGGATCGAATACGGTGATTTCCTTATCTCGGTTTCCTCCGCGAGGTCAAGCCATATGCCAGAAAGCAAAGGAACCATAATCCGCCTAGGGTCATCGCAACGGTACCGGAGGCCGGTAAATCATAGCGGATGGAGAAAAAGGTTCCGAGTGTGGCTCCGAGCAGTGCGAAGAGAATACTGAGAATAAAGGTAGTGAGATAACGATCGGTCCAATAACGGGCACAACAAACCGGCACAACGAAAAAGGCAACGACCAAAACAGGCCCCGCGACGTTAAAGGCAGAAACGGCAGTGAGTGAAACCAAAAACATCAGAATTTGCCGGACCAACATGGGGTGATAGCCAAAGGCACGGGCCAAATCGGGGTCGAAAGTGGTCAGGCGAATTTCCTTGGCAGCAAGGGTAAAGATCACGGCATGAAACAAAAACAAGCCGCCCGAAAGCCATAACCCCTTGGGGCCATAATCACGGGTCTCACTCAAAAAGCGATCGTAGCGAGCTAGTTCGGGCATCCCTAACAAAACACGATCCACATCCAAATGTTCTTGCCGATAAGAGACCGTCACCAGCAACACACCCAAGGCAAACAATGCTGGAAAGGTCAGCCCGATGGCAGCATCTTCTTTCACAATTTTGGTTGTGGTTAGGGTTTCCACAATAACGACCGCCAACCAACCCGAAACGGCGGCCCCCAACAATAACAGAGGGGAATTCATATTGGCAGTGAGGGCATAAGCAAGCACGACCCCCGGCAACAATGAATGACCAATCGCATCGGAGAGCATGGCTTGCTTGCGGAGAACCAACACGGTACCCGGAATGGCGCACGAGGCAGCCGTCAAGGCAAGGATCAGCCCCATTTCGATTTCGGAAAGGGTCACGTTCCCCCCCCCTGACGCAACCAAATTTGCTTACGAAGCCAATGAATCAGAAACGAAAGGATCGTCAAAGCGGACAAGCAAAGCACAATCGTGGGACCTGTCGGGATCGAAAGCCTATGGGTCGGATCGCTGAGATAATGAGAAAGAATAGCCCCCAAGGCACAACTGACCGAACCAAACAGACCGGCTAAAATGATTAACGGAATCAGGCGATTCACCCAAGGCCGAGCGGCAATTGCAGGGGCCACTAATAACGCACTCAACAACGCTGCCCCCACTGCCTGTAAGCCGACCACCACCGCAAGCACCAGTGCCGAAACCAAAATCGCTTCGCCAACCCTGACACGATAGCCAATCGTTTGAGCAAATGTGGGATCGAAACTGACCGAGAAGCAAAGGTTCCATGTCAGGCCAATCACAATCAAGGCCAATAACCCCACGGCAATCACCGCACTGACATCCGAATAAGAAAGGGTCCCTGCTTGACCGACCAAATAGAGTTCTAGCCCTGCTCCTTGAGGTTGCGTTTGTGCTTTTCGCAGGCCGACTAAACCCGCTCCGAACGTCACGGAGAGAATCCCCGCTAAAGTAGCATCGAAAGAGACCCGACCGCGACGAGTAATAATCGTAACAGCCCATAAGGCCAACCAACCTGCCACGCCGGCACCCAGTAAGAGAAAGGGGGTTTCGCGGCCAAATAAGAAAAAGCCCAAGGCCACTCCGGGCAAGGCCGCGTGAGAAAGAGCATCGCCCAGTAGGCTTTGTCGTCGGACCACCGCAAAGGTTCCCAACGATCCCGTGACGGCCCCCAACAACGTGGTTCCAATCAAAACAGGTTGTAAGCCCGCATCAATCACCATGCCAAGGATTATATTAACACCTAGCCCAAAAGTTGCATAATCACAGGAATCGAGGTATGATCCCCGATCCGGACCTAGGAGCCAATGTGAACTCATTCACACCCGTCGATCCGCAACCGAATCCAGAACCGCATCCGCAAGCCAATCCCCAGCGAAAATGGCTGAATCGCACGGTCATTGCAATTATCTTTGCCACATTTTTTTCGGATGTCAGCCATGAGATGTGTACGGCCGTGTTGCCAATGTATTTGGTGACGATTGGCCTAGGAC
>CAZFDX010000509.1:0-1812 GCA_964518325.1 uncultured Alcaligenaceae bacterium
GGGCACTATGTTTGCCATGCGGGCCGCCAAATTGTACGAATTGTACCGGAACTATTCGAGTTTAGAGGCGATACCGGCTGCGGAACGTGTCTCATTAGAGAAAACGATTCTGCGGCTGCCGATTGAAGAAGTTTGGCGTCAGACGGTGGAATTTTTTCAACGGCGTGATCCCTCGCAATTGGTGAAAGCCGAGGCCGACGCGAAACACAAAATGGCCCTTGTCTTTCGTTGGTATTTGGGGCAATCGTCCCGCTGGGCCAACGCCGGCGTACCGGATCGGGTGTTGGATTATCAAGTCTGGTGCGGACCGGCGATGGGGGCCTTTAACGAATGGGCCAAAGGCTCGTATTTGCAAGCGCCCCAGCAACGAACCGTAGTCGTCGTCAGCAAAAACTTACTCTATGGTGCCACCCTGACCCTGCGACAAATGATCTTAGAAACACAAGGCTTGGCCTGTTCGGACTTTTTCCCCGAAGGCCCCCTACCGGTTGATGCGTTGGCCCCCTATTTTTCGGAGGTCACCCCATGAGCGCTCCTTCCCCTGTAGCATGCGATTTAGCGATTGTGGGTATTGGCTGCTTGTTTCCCAAGGCCGACAGCCCTCATCTGTTTTGGGCCAATATCAAAAACGGTGTCGATTGTGTGGGACCGGTCCCGAAAGAGACCCATTGGAACCCCGACGATTATTTCGATCCCGATCCCAAAGCTCCCGATATGACCTATGCGCAAAGAGGGGCGTTTCTGGATGCTTATCCGTTTAATCCTTTGGAATTCGGGATTGCTCCCAACGATCTCGAAGCCACCGATGCCACGCAATTACTGGGGTTGGTGGCCGCCCGACAGGCCTTGAACGATGCGGGTTACGGCCCGCAAGGGAAGAAGTATAATCGCGAGCGGGTCTCGGTGATTTTAGGGGTAACGGGAACGCTGGAATTGGTGATTCCGTTGGGGGCCAGATTGGGGCATCCTAAATGGAAAAAAGCCTTGGCCGAAGCAGGGGTCGATGAGCAAACGTCGGCCAAAGTGGTTCAATCGATCGCCGATTCCTATGTTTCTTGGCAAGAAAATTCTTTCCCCGGTTTGTTGGGGAACGTCGTTGCCGGTCGAATTGCCAACAAGCTCGATTTAGGTGGCACCAATTGCGTGGTGGATGCTGCCTGTGCGAGTTCGCTCAGTGCGGTTCATTTGGCCGCCTTGGAATTGCAAACGGGCAAGTGTGATCTCGCAGTGACGGGGGGGGCCGATACCTTCAACGACATCTTCATGTATATGTGCTTCAGCAAAACTCCGGCCTTGTCGAAGACGGGGGATGCAAAGCCTTTTGATGCAGAAGGCGACGGCACCATTTTAGGGGAGGGGTTGGGCCTTGTTGTACTCAAACGCTTAAGCGATGCTCAGAAGGAGGGTGATCGAATCTATGCCATCCTTAAGGGGATCGGGACCTCCAGCGATGGCAAAGGAAATGCGATTTATGCCCCGTCCGCAGCCGGTCAAAAGAGATGTTTGCTCAATGCGTACCACAATTCGGGGATCGGTCCGGATACGATCGAACTAGTGGAAGCGCACGGAACGGGGACCAAAGTTGGCGATACGGTTGAAGCAACCGCGTTGCGGGAAGTTTATTCCGGTGCAGGCCGACAAGGTACTTGGTGCGCCATTGGCTCGGTGAAATCGATGATCGGTCACACCAAGGCCGCAGCGGGAGCGGCCAGCCTAATCAAAGCAACCTTGGCCCTGTATCACAAGGTTTTGCCCCCCACCCTGAAAGTCAAAAATCCAGTCGAACCTTTAGCTCCCCAAACGGGACCTTTC
>CAZFDX010000510.1:0-12485 GCA_964518325.1 uncultured Alcaligenaceae bacterium
GACCAAAGCCCGAGCAATCGGGGATGTTCCAAACTTGCACAAAGTTGGAAAGGTCTTCCAAGCGACTAAAAAAATAGCCATCAGGAAGGTACAACAGCGAGCCATAAGTCCCAGAATTGCCGCGAAACGCAATCGGGGAGCGTTCATTGGGCACCCACACCACCGGATCGGCAATGATAAAGCCCGAAGATTTACTCTTCTTTGTGGTGGTGAATTCTAGGTAGCGAGATTGCTCCCCTAAGTTGGGTAACACCTCCTGATAGGGCACACCCACTTGAGCCGGTTCACGGGTCCCATATCGAACAGGAGATTCTTTATCGGGTACCGAGAAGACCCGTTGCGAAGCGGGGAACCATTTTCCATCGGTGTAAACTTGCAGGGTATATCCTCGGAAGCGGGTATCGAGGGGAAGATCGTTGGCCAGTTTTCCTTGAGCATCCTTGAAAGTGATTTGGTAAACCACATCCTGCACTTCGCTCAAGGTTCCCACTCGGTTCAAATCAAGGGTCCCTTCAGAAAGACCCGTTGCCATTTTCCCGCGAGCGGCCTCGCCTAGTTCCCATGGGGTGTTACCTCGGGGGGTTATCACATAGATGGGAATCACAATGATGGTGGCGAAGATGAGCCAAACGAACGATTCCTTCAGTAAGCGCCAACGCCAACCCAGCCCGCCATGTCCTACGGCGGTTCCCATGGCAGGTCCCCCTTGCGATCTTCTTAAGTAGAAGGTTCCTAAACTCCAAATAAAGGCAATCGCCCAGAAGGGAAGTAAGATAAAAAACTCGGTGCCGTCGGCCATGGCCCCTGCGAGCGCCACACTCAACAGCGATAGCCCGTTCATCGTCCAATAATCCCCTTGATGTTTCGGGCGGAACATCTTGGCAGGAATAAGAACAATCAAGATCGGGCCAAAATAAGGGAGAAATCCTGTGGGCCAACCGAGTTGAGAAAGGGGGCTATCGCTTTTCGCACCGGAGATCAAACGAGAAACCAGCCATAAGCCGGCCAATCCCATCAGGATCAAACCGACCAGATTGGCTTGCGATAAGCTCAGTTGACGACGACCTTCCAGATAGAAAGCCGTCCCCAATGCTATCAATGAAATCAACGTCAAAATGCCGACTTCGGGCATGAGGTCCACAACGGAAATCCCCACAGCGATAATCGATAAAGCAAGGGAAACGTAAACGCTGACATGAAAAGGTCGCGAAAGGATCATGCAGGCCCCGATTGACAACACAACATTGGGTGGCCAACAATTCGCTTACCACCCATTTAGACTGACCTTTTATTTATAGTGCGCCCGCCTCGCTGAGTCTCTGAGCATTTCCATTCGATCGAGCCAGTTCCAAGTCGGTGATGTGCTGACCATTCCCCATTCCCTACGAGTCGCTTTCCCGCTGGCCGTTTTACTCGGGTGTTTACTCGGCTATCTTACATTTTTTTGAGATCACTAAACGGGAGAAACGCTCTAGAAACGAGTTGCAAATCGGGTTCTTGGGGATTTATGTGGTTGAGTTAAGTTGCACTGCTCACCATTTGAATTGGATGCCCGCGCTCCAACCGTGTAACCAATAGGTAGAGGTGGTATTGGGATTCATAGGGCGAGGAGTCCCCACTAAAGGCCCATTTCCTGCTAGGATCGAAGGATTCAAAGCCGCATCGATCACGCCCCCGACTCGGGTCGGGTTCGACCAGATCATGAAATCGTATCCCCCGAAGATACGCATGTAGCGGTTCAAATCAAACCCAACGGTACCCCCCACATGAGGGATCACGGTAAAGCGGTTGGTGGTGGATTCGCCGATATTGGTTCTTTGGGCCAGCACACCAGAACTGTACGTGGCTTCCTCGTCCTGAGCGAATCCGTCGATCGTGGTGCGGGTGAAGGTAAAGCCCAAGGCAGCTCCCCCACGTAGACCGATCGACAAACGCCCATAATTGAGTTCACTGATTAAACCAATCTGACCGCCATGAAACTGGTTTACAGTCTTGAAGCGATCCCAATAACTGGAGGTTACTAATCCGGCACCGGTTGCCCGAGTTTGGGTGATTTCCATTTCGTCGGTCAAATTCAAATATCGGTAACCGAGGTAGCCATCCAAGCGAAAACTTCCTGTATTGATCAAAACCTGACGGGTGTTGGCTTCGCCGCCCCAGAAACTCGATCGGCTAGTAATAGCGATTTGTCCGTTGATTGTTGGTGCGTTATCGATCACGATGGTTTGGTTCTCGTTCGCAACGGTATTGAATATCGGTCGGCCCAAAGAGCGCACACTGTTGATATCCGAGACATAATTATCAGTAGATTCGGCCAACCAAATAAACCCAAAGTCCAGCCCGAATCCTTCGGTGCTATCTAGCCAAACCCCAGCCCTTGCCCGAATCCCGCTCTGAACTCCCCCAAGAATACGGCCACCATATTCCTCGCGAGCGAACGGGCTATCAATGGGGACCGGAACTCCGGCGGGACCAGAAATTACGAGTGTGGGAATCGAACTGCCACGCACGGACCAATTCAAAAACTCGGCGGACCCCCACACACAAGGGAGCGGCACGGGGCAAGGATCGTGACAGAAAAGGTGACTGAGCAAGCCATGCCCTAACCCCCAACCCCACAGAAGATGCTTTTTCGCGTAAGGTTCAAACGGTCCCGAAACGTATCCGCTAGAAACACCAGTTTCGCAGGAACCTGCTTGCCCCCCCCCCACAGGGTTCGCCATAATGGGGCCGTTCTGCACAATAGGGGCGCTCGATAACGGACCGCTGGGCACAAATTGGGGATGAGACGGAACAAAGCTATTCGGCTGAGAATAGATTGGGGTGGAACCGATCGTCGTGGGGGAAAGAGTCGTCGGAGGAACGACCGGATTCAAGATACCTCCCGAGGGGGATTGAGGAATAGCACCAGAAGGGGTGCTCGGTTGCATGTTCGGAACCGCTGGCGTTGCAGGAACCATCGGCGTTGTAGGAACCGTCGGCATGGCCGGTGCGGCTGGGATTTCTTGGGGAGCAGGGCCAATCGTTTTGGGAATTTCTTTCGGCTGATTGCCTGCGGGAAGCACATAGTTAAATCCCGGTGTCGGAGAAAGAGACGTTACGGGTAATAACGTCGGGCCGGTCACCGTTTCCGATTGCGACTGCGGCAAAGGCGAAAGGGTAGGACCCGTCAACGGCGTAGCGCTGAGAGTGGTTGGCAATACCGGCTGAAAACTTGGATAAACCGGAACACTATTGGGTATTTGCTGAGCGTACCCCAAACCCGTTAAATGGAGGCAACACACAAGGCTTAACCCGATTTTTCGACGATTCATAAATCCCTTCTCCGGACACGACCGCCAAAAATGACAGGTGGTGCGGTCTTCTGGATTCTTCGTCGTCTATCTGTTGTGACAATTTCGACTATTTTTTGCGAAATGAAGAATAGACGGGTTTTACCTACCCCTGCGGAATGGTAACAATTGTAACATATTACCCAGAATCACAGGAAGCAAAAGCTCAAACGGACTTGAGGGGGTTCGCTCCACTTCTTACAAAATTCTTATCAAGTCGATTGTTTCCTAATGTTGTTACCAACTAAAAGGACGGTCGATCGTCATTGAGTTTAAGATAGGCTCTTAACTGAGAAATTGGAAAATCTGGTGAGCAAAAGGGAAATATGCTTGCGTGTTTCTCCAAATTTCGTCAGTATAGTTAGGAACAGGTATTCATTTTAACCGGTCGCAAAAGCGAAAGGTGTCATCCATGCGAAACTGGGTCATTGCTACCCTCCTATCCTTATTTGGATTAGTAGGAGTCAGCAGAGCGGAATTCATCGTCATCCGCGTCATTCTCAAAGCCGATGCAGGTGGGGGGGGAGTCAACCCCGGTTTTCCCGGACCAATAGGCCCCGGAGACGATGATAGGGGCGGTCCTATTGCTCCGCCTGGTCTTGGTAATATGGGCGGGTTCCCCCCGACCCCAGGCTTCGGCAACAAAGGGGGGTTTCCTCCAACCCCAGGAATTGGCAACATGGGTGGCTTTCCTCCGACCCCAGGCTTTGGAAATAAAGGGGGATTCCCTCCGACGCCTGGACTGGGAAATATGGGAGGTGGTATCCCCACTCCCGGACTCCCCATAGGTCCTAGCCCCCGCAGTGATGATTCTAAATCATCTGGCTCCGAACCAGAATTGCTCCAAGGTTTCCCCCCTATCGGACCGGGGCTTGGCAACAGGGGGGGCGGGATTGCTCCTCCCGGACTGGGCAATATGGGAGGTGGTCCTATTGCTCCTCCCGGAGTGGGTAACTTTGGCAACAGGGGCGGCGGTCCGATCGCTCCTCCCGGACTTGGGAATATGGGTGGTGGGCCGATTGCTCCCCCCGGAGTGGGTAATGTCGGTGGTGGCCCTGTCCCCCCCCCCGGTATGGGATACATTGGTGGCAATATGGGGGGACCCGTTCTGCCTCCCGGCATGGGATATATGGGCGGACCGGGGGCAGGAAACACCGGTATTCCGGGCACGGCCAACATGGGAGGCGGCAGCACACAACCCAAACCGTCGCTGCGACCGGATGAGTATGTGACGGTCGTTGTCGAAGTGAATCCCGATAAACGCTATACCACAGAGCAGAACATTCGGGTCGGGGGCCAACAAGTTGATGTCCGCACGATGCTTCCCACGAAGTACGGAATGACCCATTTGTTCTCGAACCAACAAATTCAAATCAACGTCGTCAAATACCCGATTCCTCGTATGGAAGCGGAAAATATCCGAAAGGCCCGCGACCCACGCACTCCGGAACAGTATTTGGCCGTGATCGAAGAATATCTGGGTTTAGGATTAGTGGGGCAAGCCCGAAACCTTTTCGATATTCAAGCCAAAGCCTTGGAAAATAAGGAGGCCGTTGCCAAGATGTCGCCACAGACGAAGGCGGCCTTGGAGGCCTATCTCAAAATCAAGGATTATATCACTCAAGACGTTTCCAAGACGACCAACGCTAAAGATTGGAAAGACAAATTAAAATTAGAAGGATACGAAACCAGCAAACACTACGCTTTGATTCACCCCGCAGGACCCGGCGATAAGGAATCGTCCAAACGACGCTTAGCCGCTTTAGCGAAAAACTTGGAGACGGTTTACCTCTGGTTTGCCCTGCGTGGAAAAGCTCTGAACCCGATCGCAGAAAAGCTGGTGGCCGTTCAAGTGGAGAGTATTGACGATTACCGAAAACTCGTGGATGATTTCAATATCACTCATTCAACTACGGATGGCTTCCATGCTCGACGTGAAGGGTTAGTCGTCTTCTCTCCGGAACGTCTGGATCGCGCGACTCGAAACTTCCAACAAATGGCGAACGAAGCGTTCAAACGCTTCACCATTGAGGACCTGCTGAAGGGCAAACAGCCAAACTGGACCGACAAGAACGCTCCGACTTACTCCGAGTATGCTCGGGCATCGACCTTGGCTTTGGTGGATCAGTTGCTCACCGAAGAAGGGGAAGTGGCCGCTGCCACCTCGGAAGGGACCAAACAACTGCTCACGGAAACCGGTTTGGTTCCCAAGGGACTGCTCATTCCGGAATGGCTCATCAATGGATTGGCAGCGATCTTTGAAACGCCGAAAAGCAATTTCCCCACCCGAAGCGGAACGGTCAAAGCCCCGTTCTGGCATGGGGGGGGGGCACCTCACTGGGTCTACATGAAAGTGTGGGAAGAAACCTTCAACAAAATGAAGATTGCCCCCAATAAACAAAACCTCCTCGTGATTGATACCATCACGGATCGCTTCTACCGAATGGGGAATGCTATTTCCGATTCCGCAACCTTGGATAGCAAAGAGATCAAAGATTATCTCCAAGAATTAACCAGTGAAAACTACCATCTGATTACTCGCTCGTTGAGTTGGGGATTGGTGTACTATCTGGCACGGGAACGATTTGAGCAATTCGACGTCTTCTTGGGCGAACTTAAACAGTTACCTCGGGACGTCGATTTGACCGATCAGGCGATTTTGTCTGCCTTCTGCCGTTCCTTTGGTGTTAAGGATTTTGATCTCGATGCTCCTTCCTCTTATCGCGAAATGGAAGTGACCGCTCGCAGATGGTTAGACTTTATGAAGTCGAAGAAATCTTATGCTTCGTTAATGAAGATCGACGATTTGAACCTCGATCCTCCCACCACAGGAGGGGGGACAACCCCCGGTGGCGGAATTCCCGGTGGACCTAGCTTCCCTGGTGGACCGATGATACCCGGTTTTCCTGGTGGGGGAACCACCCCTGGCTTCCCCGGAGGGGGTCCTGCTCCTCCTCCGAGGTTCCCCGGAGGTGGCGGTATCCGTCCCGAGGATTGATCTAATCGCCATTGAAACATCCTAAGTTTCGATCCCTTCGAGCTAATCGGAGGGATTTTTCATTTTATCGACTCCAATTCCTTCTTCGTCGTCATCGATCGATGTTGTGATATGGTTACTAATCATTCACCGATCGATAGATTCTTTGGTTCGCTACTTCGATTCTGTGGCTCGCTACTTCGCTGACTCTCCTTGACCATTTTTGAATGGTTTCCGCTTTAGGTAGTATTGGCAAGACCGGTCAAAGACTATCTACTGAGTTTCCGGACTCTATTTTGAATGGTTTCTGTTCGATCACGGATTGGGCGGGTAGCGATTATTTTGGTGGAGCTGAGGTCAGCAAAATCAAGATCGTGGTTCGGAAGTCGATCAAAATCGATGGGTATTTGGCGTTCCAGTGAACCCCTGTGGTTGGAAAATGAAATGTTAAACAATCGCCCCCAGTGAGTAAACTAGATTGTGAACTTGATGAATGAGATGGGTAGGCATCTCCATTGCGTTGGTCGTCCCCTTACCAATTTGGCATTCCCGAGTACAACAAAATTATTCCAAGGATGGAAATTGTGCTATAATTATGTACAGTAGGGTCAGGGATTTTCGAGACCCACATGACTTGATGAGGACATAATACCATGGCGCGACGAAGCGCCGAGATTTCTAAACCCATTGCTTCAAAATCAGCAGCTCACCGTGCCTCGGACCGGTTTTTAGCTGGATTAACTGACTCGCCCCGCGTAACTTTTGTTTCGCACGTTCAACCCGACCCCGATAGCCTCGGAAGTATGCTGGGGCTTTCCCATTTGGTCAACACTCGGCTTCGCATCCCGACTCGAATCACTCGTGATGGTTTAATCTGTCGAGCAGAAAACCAAGAAATGGTTCGGGCTTTGGATATTGAACTGACCCCCATAGAGGGGATCACGGCCATGCCTCATGAAGCGGTGGTCATGGTCGATAGTCAACCCCACACGGGACGGCACAGTTTCAATGGCGAGCTTCCCCTTTATGCGGTGATCGATCATCATACCACTCCGGGCGATGTTCGGGGGGTGCCGTTTGTTGATCTTCGCCCGACTTTGGGGGCCACCTGTACGTTAGTCACCCGATATTTGATTGAGCAAAATGTGCCGCTTTCCCCGCGAGTGGCCACGGCCCTGTATTATGGGATCGAAACCGAAGTTTCAGGGTATCCCCGTGAAGCGACCGAAGCGGATGATAGTGCCTTGCATTTCCTTTTCCCGTTGGTGGATAAAACGGCATTGGCCCGAATACGCAACGCGAAATTGCCCCATTCTCATTTTGCCGTTCTGCTTCAAGCGTTACAGAACTCGACCCTGTATGATCGGCTATTAATCTCTTGGATTGATAACCTATCCCAACCCGAGCAGGCCGCCCAAATTGTGGATTATCTGGTTCGGCTCGATCAGGTCGATTGGGCCTTATGTGGTGGGATTTGTAACGGAACCCTGATTTTATCGATGCGAACTTCCTTACAGGGGGTACAAGCAGGTGATCTACTTCGGCATGTGGTCGGCAAATTTGGCAAAGCCGGTGGGCATGACCGTCGCGCGGGAGGGGCCATTTCCGTTCAGAAACGATCGCCCAACGATTTACGCCACTTGAAGGACGAACTTAAAAAGCGTTTATTGAGTGCTTTGAACATCGCCGATCAACAAGGGCATCCTCTTGTTCCGATTCCAACTCTTTCTCACTAAAATTTATGAGTGAATACTCTGCAAGTCCGCCTGCTCTCCCAAAACGACGAACCGGAAAAGGCCGAACCCTGCTCGGAATTTGTTTGTTCTTTTCTGTGGGGCTGAACTTCCTTTTGTGTGGGGTGAGCGGTTGTACGATTTTACCCTCGTCGTCATCGTTTGATGATGAGCCGTTGACCGAAAAATATCTCTTCGGCGAGAAGAAAGCTAAGGATAAAATTGCGGTCATTCGTATCGAAGGGCCAATCATGGAGTTGACGACTCCCTATGTGTTCAAACAGATTGAACAGGCAGCGAAAGATGAGCATGTGAAAGCGATTGTCCTGCGTGTGGATAGCCCTGGAGGAACCGTGACCGCCAGCGATGCGATT
Source organism: uncultured Alcaligenaceae bacterium (assembly GCA_964518325.1). Lineage (GTDB taxonomy): Bacteria > Planctomycetota > Planctomycetia > Gemmatales > Gemmataceae > SKW135. Next base: position 8,417 of record CAZFDX010000510.1, read on the forward strand.
CACGAGCAATTACTCCGTTTGCGGGATGGCAAACTCACCAAGATCAAGGCCAACCCCAAACCGATTATTGCCTCTTTTGGACCCTTGGCCGCATCGGGAGGGTATTATGTCGCGATGCCCGCCCAGACCATCTTTGCAGAGCGAACAACCTTGACTGGCTCGATCGGAGTGTATGCGTCCCTTCCCAATGCGAGCGAACTTTCCGATAAAATTGGCTTCAAAATGGAGTTAATCAAAGCCGGTGGAATCAAAGCGAGTGGCTCCCCGTTTCATGAGATGTCCCCTGCGGAAAGGCAACCTTGGCAAGATATGGTCGATCATTCTTACGACCTTTTTTTGAGTGTCGTGGAAGCCGGTCGCCCTGGTCTCACCAAGGCCAAACTTCAACATGAAGAGATCAGCCGTAAGGAAGCCTTGCAGTACGATAATAAAGGGAACGTGCAATTGAATTGGTGGGGGCAAAAGGTCACCACAACCGTCGTTCGATACCGTGCCGATGGAGGAACCTTTACAGCGGATGAAGCGAAGAAAATCGGCCTTGTCGATCAGATTGGCACGTTAGAGGATGCGGCCACGGCAATCGCTACCCAAGTGGGGCTGGCCTCCTATCAAGTGGTGGATTATCCCCGACCTTTTTCGTTCCTTCAATCCCTGTTTGGTATGAAGGTGCAAGCCCCCCCCCTTCCGGACCTGAGCAAATCGCTCACTCCCCGAATTTGGTATTTGTGCCCGAGCGCCGATCTTTCCGGTCTGATTGCGGCAGGATATTAGGCCAATCACTTGGCTCGGTTAGGGGCGAATCGCTTCCATCGCTAGGGGCGATCACCTTCGTCATTGGGAGTCGAATCACACCTCTCGTCCGTGTGCTATTCCTCGGTGAATTTTTTCCTTCCCAATTTCCTTCTTGTTTCTCAACCGATCCGCTGACCAAGCTGCATGATGTCCCGATTGTGACGATTATTCTTATTATCGGTATTAGATTGTGTGAGAGCGATCTCGCGATTGATGGGATTGCAGAGCCAAAATCTGTTCTCACTTTTTCCCAGAGATTCTTCTCAGAGGGTTCTGTTGCATTGATTGCGCCGAAAAAAAGGGAACTTCAAAAGTGTCCCTCAATTTTCAAGGAACTCAATGCCAGCGACCCGATTAACTCTTATCTCCCTTGAAGCTCGTGAAGTCCCTGCGGCCGGCGTTTGGTCAACGGAAACATTCGATCAATCGAATCAAATTCCCTCGAATTGGTCCAATCAGGGGCCGGCGTTTCAGATTGTTTCTCAGGCAGGGGTCACGGGGAATGCCCTCTCCACGAATGCGACGAGTCGGGATACGAGTGTTTTGTGGCAGAATCAGACCTATTCGGCCGATACCTCGGCTCGGGTTCAACTTTTGGCAACAACCTTAGTGCCGATGCAGTTGATTGTTCGGGGGCAGAACTTCGGGACAAATCAGGCCAGTTATTATGGGGTGCAAATCACGCGGGGCTTGCAAATCGAACTTTTCAAGATGGTCAACGGGACGCGAACCACTTTGGCCACCCTGACGAGCAAAAGTTACACTTCGGGCATTTGGATCGAGGTGACCTTGAATCCCCGAGGAACGAATTTAGGAGTCCAGATCAAACGCTTGGACAATAATCAATTCTTAGACTCAACAGGAACATGGCAAAGTTACGAGACGACCGCGTTAACCGGAGTGGATAGTTCCATCTCCACCGGCGGACGAGTGGGCTTGATCCGAGCGGCCCGATACGCCGGCCGTGTCGATCTGGATAATTTTTCCACATTCGAGCCGATCGCTAATCTGCCGAGTCCGACCCCCCCCCCCAGTGGAGTTCCTCAGACGTTTGATGCCGTCCCGCTCAATAGCATACCGAATTATTGGTCTAGTTGGGGGAGTGATGGGACTTCTGGTTTTGGTGCGGCACCACCAAGGGTAGGAACGAGTACGCAGGTTCTGAATTCTACCGGATCATCTGCACGCACGGCCCGAGTTTGGGATGCGTCCGCACCCTTCACCGATGCCACGGCGACCGCCACGATTTTGCTCGATTCCTTGATACCAATGCAAGTTTTTGTGCGGGGGAACAATCTCAACTCGGCAACGCCCAGTTATTATGCCGTTGAGGTGACCCGTGGTTTGAATATCGCACTCGTGAAGGTGCAGAATGGCCAGACCCAAATTCTTGAGACCTTTTCTACGAGCGGTTACGTCAGCGGTATTTGGGCCGATGTGAGTCTCACCGCACAGGGGACGAACCTTCAAGTGCGGATTCGACGCAACGATACGGGGCAATGGCTTTCCCGTGATGGGACTTGGTTGAACTCACCCACTTCGTTGATGGACCTGCGAGATACTTCTCTGCAAGGGGTAGGCTTTGCAGGCTTAGCCCGAGTGGCACGCTATTCGGGAACGGTTTCCATCGACAGGATGACGATTCGCGATGCCAGTCGGGATGATCTGACTCCGCCCATTGTGAATCTGACTCTTTCCCCGAATTCTTCGCCTTTGAGCGGGATCGTTACCTTTGCTGCCCAAGTGAGTGATCCTTCCGGAATTGATCGGGTGGAATTTTTGGTCGATGGGGAATTGGTTTTTCGAGATCGCGAGGCCCCTTATCAATTTCCTTTCGATACTCGGAATTTAACCAACGGGCGGCATACCTTCACGGTTCGGGTTTGGGATCGGCTCGGGAACATGGGGGAAACTTCTCAGGTTCATACGGTAACCAACGCCAATCCCCATGCGGTTCCGAATATCCCCCGTCACTATTCGCATATTCGTATTGCTGCCTTGGCTTATAGTGGTAACCCTATGGGGGCGGTAGAACAAAAATTATTGCGTGAGAGTGTGGATATTGTGGTGCCCAATCCGCGATACTTGGCGCAAATCGATTCGATTTCTCCGGAGACGCCCCAGTTAATTTATTCCAATATCTCGAACCTGTATTTGGACCTATTAACGGATTGGCTGAACTATGCCGATCGGAATGGTCTCGATCGAGAGTCGGCGTTTTATCATGTGGCACAAGCAACCCCCTTTAATGGTAGTTCCCCGTCGAGCCGCCCTGTGAATCAATTTTGGGATGTGAAACGGCTAGCCAATTCTCTCACGGGATCGATCACCGATTTAACCCGAGCAGCAAGGGGAAGCGATCCTAATGGCATTTCGTTGGGATCGATTGGGAGCGGATTGTTGCTCGGTTACCCCGAAAAATTCCGCGAAATCAACTTCGATCTCCGCTCGGCAGGGAGCAACTGGACCGGTGTGCTCGAAGTTCCCATTGCGGTCGATAGTAACGGAATCCCCACGGCTTGGAGGACGATTTCTCCCGTCAGCAATACGACCGCAAACATGACACGCAGCGGGCAGATCACTTTCGATCCGCCCAGCGATTGGGTTCCTGCCGCTTTGCCCGATTCCACGACCCGTTACTATTATGCTCGCCTGCGAACCACCTCGGGGACTTCCCCCGTGTTCCATAGCATTTTGGGGCGCGATTACGTTCAAGCTCGCGGCACCAATTCGGGAATGATCCCCGCTTTTGATCGAGCGGCCGATCGGAATGGGGATGGCTATCTCAGCGATGAGGAATACGCGCTTCGAACGGCCGGCTTCGATGCTCGCTTCGTTTACGAAAGTCGTTTCCAGTATCCCTACTATGGTCAATCACGATATGTGACCAATCCCTCGGGGACGGGGGTTTCCGATTGGGCAGCCGATTATCATCGACGCTTTCTAGCGAATTATCCTTTAGCCGATGGTTTGTTCTTGGATAATTCCGGCGGACGGGTCCCCATTGAAAATGCCGTGCTGTTGGAATCGATGGACACCTACGCGACCGATTACGGGAACATGTTGAGTGCGGTGAATCGGGCGATTGCTCCGCGATGGGTGATCGCCAACACTGCGGGGGGGGGTCTTGCGGCGGATCGGGTGAGTCGTCAGGTTCCTGCCGCGGTCGAAGAATTTAGGTTGCGCTCCTTGGCTCATACTTGGTCTCAGTTTTGTGATATGGCGGCCTTGGGTTCGCGACCATTTCGGTTAACTGCCCCCCTGGTATTGATGCACC
>CAZFDX010000511.1:0-2174 GCA_964518325.1 uncultured Alcaligenaceae bacterium
AACGGTCGAGAAACTGGTTCCGGTCACCACTTGTCGATTAGTTCAAGAATGCGGTGTGAAGCAAGTGCCGACCACCGTTTGCAACCTGACCACCGAAGTGGTGAACAAATGCGTTCCGGTTTGCGTGACCAAACAAGTTCCCTACACCGTGTGCCGCAAAGTCCCCTACACGGTCACCGACATGGTCCCCACCACCGTGTGCCGCAAAGTTCCGGTCACCAAAGAATACGATGTCTGTGTGCGGAAACCTCGTTGGGTCTGTGTGATCGAACCTTGCCCCGCACCCGCTCCGGTCTGTTGCGATCCTTGCGGGCCGATCGGTGGCTGCGGAAACCCCTGTGGCTTTACGAAAGGTTCGCTGTTCCATGGCGGCTTGCTCAAATCCGGTTGTGGCATTCAAGGGAATGTTTGCTCGCCTTGTGCCCAACCCGTTGAAGTCTGCCCGAAACCTGCCTGCGTGGTCAACCCCTGCTGCGAGCCTTGTGCCAAGAAAGGTCTGTTCGGTGGGGGCTTCCGCAGACTCTTCCACAAAGAGTAAGCTGGCTTTCCCCTGTTCGCTTCTCATCACCTTCTGATTCCCCTCCGCATTATTCGATTCGCCCACCTTCACTTGAGCTTCTGTGCAACTGGGGAACGATTCTTGACCGAAGCCTATCGCTTCGGGTTGCTGAAGTCTCTTATTGCTTCGGGTTGCTGAAGTCTGTCATGAAGTGAAAATTGTGTGTATCTCAGGGTATTCCCTAGGTCATTCACATCGACTGTCCCTAGAACAATTATCTATTTGGTATTGTTGTTGAGGAGCTTCCCTATGTCACGATCTGGACCGGCTTTATTGATCAGTTTTGTGTTCGTCGCTTTTGTTGTGGCAGGTATCGTTTCGGTGTCGTTGAAAAATGTGAAACACGAAAAGATAGAGGTCACCCAACCCCCGAAAGCCGTCGCCACCGGATTGAATCAAGAGCAACTACTGGGGGCGAATTTGTATTTGGCAACCTCGGCAGAATATCAGGCCGTGTGTTTGCAGATTTATTCCTGGGCGAAAGCGAAACTGGCCAGCAAACACGAACAGTATCTCAAAGGGGATAAAAAATATCCCGCTGCCATCATCATGGACCTCGATGAAACGGTCCTCGATAACAGTGCCTATCAAAAAATGCTCTACGAGAAAAAGGCAGAACACACCGATGCTCTGTGGGAAGAGTACGAGACCAAACATGCCGACAAAGTCCGTGCGGTGGCAGGAGCCAAAGATTTTATTGCCTACGCCGAAGCCCGAGGGATCACCGTCTATTACATCTCGAATCGTAAGGCCTCGGCGAGCAAGGCGGCCCAGCGATCTTTAGAGGCGGTGGGCATCAATACCGAGAACTTCGAGAAACGCTATCTGGGCATGGAGGGGGAATCGACCAACAAATCTTCCCGACGCGATAAAGTTCGGGAAATCGCAGAGGTGCTGCTGTACGTTGGGGACAATCTTCGGGACTTCGATGAGAATTTTGCCTTCCCCAAATTCAGCGAAAACACAACGTTTTCCGAACGGGTCGTGGCGGTGGATGCCCGTAACGAAAAAGTCCGACAAGCACGAAAAATGTTCGGCGAGGAATGGATCATTTTACCCAATCCCGTGTATGGTGAATGGACCAAGCCCGCCAAAGGGACCGACCCGAAGAAACTTTTACCGTGAGCCTTTCTCTTCAACCGCAAAGGTCCACTCGCCCCGTTTCGCTGCTTTGGCCAGTTGTTCGAGATCGTTGTTGAAACGATCCCATTTTTCTAAGTTGAACGATTTCACCTGTCCTTGGGCAATGTTCCAAAGCCTTTGCAGGGCCGTTTGATATTCTGCCACATTCGGGGAACCTTCTGCAAACAGCACCAGGGGCAATTTCTTTTGATTCAAATCGACCCCGAACCGCAACAACCATTCACGCACTCTTCGACGGGCAGCAAAAAGCCAGTCCTCGGCAGAAAGCATTTCTTGCAGGGTCTGTTTTTCCAAGGTCTCCCGAGAGGTCGGGGGTTTCGTTTCGACCACTGCTTCGGAGCTGTCTCTGATACACAGCTGACGCTGCCGACGCTCTCCGCCGTGTGAAGCTCGGTGTCCGCCTCACTCTGCCCAGCATCCCCTCACTCAAGAGACATTCACTGACGTTGCGAGCCAGACGACACTACGGATG
>CAZFDX010000512.1:0-15607 GCA_964518325.1 uncultured Alcaligenaceae bacterium
AGCGAGAATCGTCCCACACTTCGCACGAAATCCCACATTCACTGCCGAGTTGCTGTGCAATCGCCGCGAATGTTTCGGGATACAATTCATTCGGTGGGAGATTCACCAACTCTCGGGCAAGGGAAATAGCTTCGGCCTCGATTTTGCCACGATTGAGCACGGCTTGTTTTGAGGAATTATCTTGGACCAGAAAATGAATCACTCGGGGACTAAATCGCCCAGACTCTTTACGGCGAATGGCCGTCGGCACGGTGCTAATCCCTGCTCCCACGATGGCACCAAGGAGGCAATCGTCGCTGAGGTCCGCTGTGTGGATTGCAATCGAATCGACTTTCTTTGTGGTCACAGACCTAACGGCCGTGGCGATGGCATCGTTCCAAGTGGAGCGTTTTTGCAATCGTTTTTCTCCCACCCCGACCAAAACAACCTTCTTTGCAGATGTCCCCATGGAATCGTATAGGGTTAATAACTCATTGGGTTGTCCGTTAAACTCTCCCGATCCTTTGAGCGATTGAATCATGGAAATAAGACGTTCTGCAGGAAATTGAGCAGGGACATCACTCGCAACCGGTACCACCAAGACATCACTTGGAGCCAAGACATCGCTCGGAGAAGGAGGGGTAATCGGAGTAAGAACAAGTTCCGTTTGAATTTTCATGGTTTTGGTTTGATTTTGTCGAGTTCGAGTAATTCAAGAATCTCTTTGACTAATTGTGGATCATCCCGTTTGGCTTTGAGGATGACTGTTTGTGCGTTCTGGTCTTCACAACTCAAAGAGTAGCGGATAATCGCAGCTCGGACGAGGGGTGAGGAATGGCTTTTTTCATCATAAAGGGCAAAAATTTCCTTAGAAAGGTCCCACCAACGCCATTGCCTCAGGTCCTCGATCAGCATGTCTGCCGTGTCCGGTCGGGCCAGAGCGGGGCGAATCGAGGCAACAATTTCTTTACGGACGGCTTCTCCTTTAGAACCTTGGAGAAACCGTAGAGTGTTGATGATATTCAAACGATCATCAAGCCGAGTGCTAGGGTTCGATAAGCCCTCTTGGATCATTTTCCAACCCGATTTGGCATCCTGCTCGATAATCCCTGCCAAAATCCCTGTGTAGGCAGAGGAATTGCGATCGTTGAGCTTTCCGAGGAGTTCTTGTAGGGTGGAAAGGTCCTTCTGATCTCCGCACATGCCCAGAAGATAAGCATATAACCCCAATCGGGGGCCAGAGATTTTCGGATCATTTAATAAAGGTCGGAGTGTTTTGGGATCGAGCTTTGAAGCAATCGCTGCCACCTCCTTATCCGAGGATTTCGCAAATTCCAAAAAGGCATCGGCTGCTACTTCGGGGTCTTTGGAGGTGAGATGTTTGCCATAGAATTCGAGCAGTTGAGCGCGATCTTTCTTAGGATCAAAACTCAATGCCATTTTCAAATAGGTCCCCATTTCGTTTCCGTTCAGTTGTACTCCTCGAAAGGGGTCCGGTTTCCCGTCGATCAGATCGAAAAAAACGAGCATTTTCGGTGCGGGTTTATTTTCGTCCAAAGGGGTCCAACGGGGTAGGACGATGATCTTTCCCTTGGGTCTCTGCGGATGATCGAGGATCACCTGTTCCACCACAAGGTCCGTCATCCCCTTTTCACCAACGACGCGGGCATTCTGTAAAGAACCAATGACGATGAACTTACTGGTTTGGGCGTCCTCTCGAAGGGTGAGTTTTTTACGAAATTCCGGATCGCAAAGGGAACAGGCCTGCGAAACTGATGGAACGATGGCAAAGAGGAGCAAAACAAATCGCTGAATCATACTTCTATCCTAGTGAAATCTCATTGGAAGATTAACAAAATGGTCGCATCCGAGGAAGGGATTATTCTCCCATGTGGAACGATCGAAACTGACAGCAGTAAGAGTATTTATTCCGCTGAGCTTTAAGGAATGAGGTTGATGATTGATTTCGTTATAGAGACGGACTTTGAGAAATCTGGCCACTCATTTTTTGACTCGGCCTTTTCGGGATGAGGCCATTGATTTTCGGGATGAAGCTATTGATTTTCGAGATCGGGCCGTTCATTTTTTGAGACGAGCTTTCAGGAGTATCCCCGACTTCTCACTTTCTTCAAACGAGGAAGGTCGAACCAATTTTGTTTCTGCTTGGGGCAAAGCGATTCCTAAAGTCAGTTCATTCTCGGCAACTTGGTAGATCGCTGGTAGAAAATGACGGGTCCCTTTTTCTGTGTTTTGAACAATAAGGTCCAACTTTTTGGGCCGGCTCGTTTCCTCGGATGCCAGAGTGAAATCCTTGAAATGTTCCAATGCCTTTCCTTGAATCATAAAACTGAGTTTGCGATTCTTAATCACGATTTCATCCGGACTATTCTCCCCCGGAATGACCTTTTTCCCATTCAGGCTCATTTCAACAATGGTCCAATTCCCCTCCGCGATGGGGACTTCGCTTGGAGGAATTTCTTGGGTCAGGGCTGGCAAGGAAGCCAATAAAATGAGGAGGAAAAATCGAATCGAATTCATAACAGTTTTCCCAGAATATCAGTGGATGGGTCTATAACAAACACTTTGAAAAGAGGGAAGGGGAGTTTAACTCTTCCCCAGTATAATGCCGAGGGTTTTGAACTTCTCATTCAGGTAAAAGAAAAATGACCTTGCAAGAAATATGTTGGGACGTGGCGCGTCGAGCGAAGGAAGCATCGTATCAATTGGCCCAAATCCCCAGCAAAGCAAAAGATGCATGGCTGAGAGAATGTGCCAGCTTACTCGAAGAAAAAACACCCGAGATTCTCCAAGCTAACGAACGTGACTTGGAGCAAGCAGAGAATCTCAGTGGTCCGATGCGAGAACGACTCATTCTGAATCCCAAACGCATCCAAGCCATGGCAAATGGTCTGCGGGAGGTAGCCGCCTTACCCGATCCTGTGGGCCAAGTTCGGCAGGGGTCAATTCGTCCCAATGGCTTGGAGGTGAAGAAAATTAGTGTCCCGTTGGGAGTGATTTTTTTCCTTTATGAGTCTCGACCGAATGTGACGAGCGATGCAGCGGGCATCTGCCTGAAAAGCGGCAATGCAGTGATTTTGCGGGGTGGGAAAGAAGCTCAGCATACTAACACCTTGGTGGTGGAATTGCTGCGTTCAAGATTGAAGCCCCACGATCTGCCCGAAGAGAGTTTGCAGCTAGTACCCACACAAGATCGAGAGGCGGTCGGGCATTTCCTTCAAATGGCCGAGTTAATTGATCTATGTATTCCTCGCGGAGGCGAGAGCCTCATTCGCCGTGTGGTTGCCGAGGCCAAGATGCCTGTGTTGAAGCACTATCTGGGGAATTGTCATGTGTATGTGGATAGTGCCGCGGACCTAGAAATGGCAGAAAAAATTGTGATTAACGCCAAGTGTTCCCGCCCCAGTGTTTGTAATGCTGCCGAAAGCCTGCTCATTCATGAGGCAGTGGTAAAAGACTTTCTCCCGAAAATTGGGGAAGCCTTGCGGGTTCGGGGGGTTGAAATTCGAGGCTGCGAAATCGTCTGTTCTTATCTGCCTTACGCCATCCGTGCGACCGAAGCAGATCATGCCAGCGAATTTTGTGATTTAGTCATCTCTGTGAAGATAGTTTCCGATCTTAACCAAGCAATCACCCATATCAACCGCTATGGGTCGAAACATACAGACGCAATTATCACCCGAGACTTGCAAAATTCGCGGCGATTTATTGCGGGGGTCGATTCCGCAGCGGTGATGGTGAATGCCAGTACACGATTCAACGACGGGGGAGAACTCGGGCTAGGTGCCGAGATTGGCATCAGTACCGACAAATTCCACGCTCGGGGGCCGTGTGGTTTGGTCGAGTTGACAACAAGTAAGTATATTGTGATCGGCGAAGGTCATATTCGAGAATAAAGCTCGAACCATACCCGATCACACAAACTGGGGAGTTTGGATGATCGCGGTTGTGGTGTTAGGTCTCGCTGCAGCAACGGTCTTTGTTGCGTTCCGATACCGACGCCGTACCCATGTTCCTCAGCCTGCGTTGTTTGCCCCTCGACCTCATAGGAATTTAGAACCTGCATTATTGGTCGCTGTTCCGGGCTATCAGAACATGGATGCAACCTCATCGCCGGCGTTTCGCTATCTGGAAGAAGTTCGCCGCCGTTGTGCCAACGATTTCAGTGATGGTCTTTCCTACCTCGAAAAGGTTCTGGCTCAACCCATTTCACCCGACCCGATCGAGCAAGCACAATACTGGGCCGATATGGCTCGGGGGCTGCGTTGGATTCAAGTTCCCGAGGCAATTCATGCCCTATTGAACAACTCCTCCCATGTGCTGGAATCGGACCTACGATACGAATTCGCTGCAGAGGTTGCCTGTTTTACCAGTTTTAGCGATCTATTCCAAGAGCCGGAAACGCCGATCGGTCAAGCCGCCCTGCGGGTTTTGTTTTTGGCTTTACAAGGTGTTCGCTTCAATCGCATCTCTCCGGTTCTTTATGCCGAATCGAATATCGGCGATGCCGTGAGACGATTGAGCGAAAATTGCCCCGCCCATGCCGATCCTTTAATTGCCCTAGTTTTTATGGAAGCACTCCGGCACACCCGTCGAAATTATTCGATTTGCTCCGACCTTCAAACGGATGTTTCCCGCCGGCAAAGTGCCCGTTGGCAAATGGCCTACCTCAAGGATGCGGAACCGATTATGCGGGAGTATCTGCATGACTTGCCGAGTGAATTACTGGGGCTTTTGATTGAACTTCATGGTCCCGCTTTGCTCGATTGCCTCACCCTCTTATACGAAATGAAGGTCGATGCCGGTGAGTTGCCTGTGGCCCTTTTGGGTTATTGCACCGAAAAGGAACGCCCCTTGGTTATTCGCCTACTCCGTTGGAGTTCCTCGGATGAGGCCCTTCCCACCTTACTGGATGTACTTCAATCGACCCCTGCGGGTTCTCGGGACCGGTTAGCCGCACTCGAAGCTCTTCGTGGGCATCCTTGTGAAGAGACAGAACGCGCTATTGTTCTGGCCGCAGAATCGAATGACCCAGCCGATCGGCTCGCTGCCATCCGAAGCCTTGGTTGGTGGGAACCTTTACTTCGTAACGATGTGCGGGAACTTTTACGTCAAAATAAGTTCGATTCCCGTGCCGAAATCCGCAGGGCCGCTCATGCCGCTTGTGCTCGCTTGGGGGAATGTGCTGCCATTGCCGCTTTAACCGATGCTCTGCATCGTCCCAATCCTATTGCTTCAATCGAAGCGATTCGCGTATGCGGTGAAGAAGGGTTGTTCTGGCTTTGGCCTGAACTCGATGCTTTGACTGAATCGGACGATCCGCATATTGTCAGTGCCGCTTGGGAGGCCATTGAAGTCCTTCGCGAATCGAGTGTCGGGCTTTTAGAATAATTCTTTGACTTTCGTTCAAGATTCCTTAGCAATTCGTCGAATGCAGAAAAGCAGGATGTTCTACGTCTATGCGGGAGTCGCATCATGGGAAAGGGTCTACGGTTTGGGGCAGTGTTCCTTTGTGGGGGGGTGTTGCTCAATAGTGGTTGCGCCATTTTTTCGGGTCGGGGGGATTCTCCCGCACCGGTGACCCCTCCGGTTTATTCTGCTGGTCCTCTCCCTTCTGCCCCCATGAACCCAATTGTGATTAGCGATCCCAATCAATTGGGTGTTCCCTCCGGAACCATAATCTACCCCGCAAATCCTAACTCAGGACCAGCTCCCGAACCGAACAAGCCACTCGATACGCTTCCACTTCCGAAAGGGGATATTAAAGAGAAAGAAAAGGAGAAGGATGAGAAAGAGGGGAAAAAGGAAGGGAAGATCGACGAAAAGATTCCGACGGTGATTCTCGACCCCATGAAAACCCCTCCGCCGGAATTGGTGATCCCCACCATTACAGGTCAATTGGCCTCCACCCCAAAAACGGAAACAAAACCAACCGAAGGGGCGCTCGGGAGTGGGTTGAAATTACCTCCGTTGGGACCGACGATTCCAGAAACGATTCCTGCAAAGATTCCCCCCGCTCAGGAATCGAGCAAACCGCTGAATGATGGGTTCACACCTGCTTCTAAAATTCCGGAAATCAAGACCCCTACGGAGATTGTGAACACTCCGAAAGTGGGGACCGACTCGATGGATTCTCTCCCGATTCCCCCAGATATGAAACTCGGTCGTGATCCCAAATTTAATTGGCTCGTAGGCTCGCTCGATAAACATCACAAGGGATATTGGACCCTGCGCTATGCCGATTTTAGCAGCGACGATCCTTGGGGAGGAAAGGTTCGTTTGAGTGATGATGCGCGACTGAATCAGTTCAAAGATGGAGACATTATTTTTGTCGAAGGGGAACTACTTGTTCCATTGAATTGGAAACCCGATAGCAATACTCCTTATCCTCCGTTCCAAATCAAGTCCCTCAAATTGATGAATTCTTCTCGATAAAGTATTCAAAGCATTCTGTGGGTATTTCATTCTGTGGGTATTTCATTCTGAGTGAACTCGTCTCAATAAATTATTCAAAGCACTCTCTAGGTATTTCATTCAAATTAATAAACTCCGCTCGATCGCTCCTTTGCAGGCTAAATCATTCTAATCATTCTCAAGTGGGAGTGTGTCTGAGATAGACAATGGAATCGGGTCATGAACTCCATTTGAATCCCTGTTCTTGTCTCAGCATCTGATTTAGCATCAAGGAGAATCTTTATGAAATACATTCGGAAAGCCGACCAAAGGGGAACAACGAACTTTGGATGGTTAAACAGTCGTCATAGTTTTTCTTTTGGGGAATACTATGACCCAGAAATGATGGGGTATCGCTCGCTTCGTGTGATTAACGATGACACTATTGCCGGTGGGGGGGGCTTCCCTATGCATCCTCATCGGGATATGGAAATCCTCACTTGGGTATTAGAAGGAGCATTAGAACATAAAGATAGCCTTGGAAATGGCTCGATTATTCATCCCAATGAGCTTCAAAGGATGACGGCAGGTACGGGAATTCGCCACAGTGAATTTAATCATTCCCCAACGGAGACGGTCCGGCTTTTGCAAATTTGGATTTTACCGGAAGCTCGGGGGTTAACCCCGAGTTACGAACAAAAATCGTTCAACCCCCACGATCGCCTCGGTAAGCTCCATCTCATTGCTTCTCGGAATGGTGAGAATGGTTCGATCTCTTTGAAACAAGATGTGAAACTCTATGCCAGCACGGTTCGTCCCGAAGATAAAATCAATTTTTCCTTGGGGAATAATCGCGGAGTTTGGATTCAAGTGGCAACCGGTTCCGTCAAAGTGAGTGGTGAAATTTTATCTCAGGGTGATGCGATCGCAATTGAGAGCGTACCTTCCCTCGTGATAGAGGGCCATAATAAGGGAGGAGAAATTCTGCTCTTCGACCTTGCCTAGAGGTGAATGGAGGAGAAATTCTGTTATTCGATCTTACCTAAGTGTGAGTCGATTTATCAAAGATGATGGACTTTGGTAATTGATCACAGCGGCGGTATTCGCACCGAGACCAATTGGGATTTGGTTACCGCTATATCAACCTGTTACTTGCCCTAGAAAACTCATCTTTTCAAGATCACTTGCTTTTGGTATCTGCTCGGGTTGCGAATTCGGGTGAGTTTCCGGAGCATCCTATGCGTCGTTGGTGGATCGGTCCTGTGTTTATCGTGGCGATGTGTTCTGGAGCCGTCTTCATGGTGGGTCAGGAAACGCCCATCATCCATGAAAACACATTCTCCTCTAAGCTACCCGTATTCATCAAAGGCGAAGAAAACGTCAAAGCTGAGGAGAAAGCGCATACCATCTCGAATGAACGGGCAAGGAGTCTTCCAACATCCGAATATATCAAGTTGAGTATCCCCCCCGGAAGGAACGATAACAACTACATCTACTATTACTATCCCACGCCGCCGGCTCCCGTAACGGAAGAACTCTCGGCCGAAGTTTGGGTGCATGGGACCCGTTCGGGGATCAATTTGTTGGCGCGGGTGGTGTTTCCAAAAGAAAGGGACCCCAAACAAATTGACGAACCTCTCACTACTCTCATTCCCTTGGATAGTTCCAAACCCCCTGCAGGTGGATGGCAAAAGTTGACCTTACGGCGACCCATGGAACTGTTGAAAGCTCACCAGCAAGAGTTACGTCTGAAGTATCGGAAGGATATTGACATTACAGATGCCTACGTCGATCGGCTTGTTTTGAACCTTTACGCTGCGCCGGGTGAGCTGGAAGTGTATATCGATAACCTCAAAATTGGTCCGGTGAAACCGGGAGCCAAGGCACCGATTCCAGTGGATCCCAGACCCCCCGCGAAAGAAGTAGGGGCGGTCCGCGGCGAGAGGGGATTACCTGTATCGATCACCGGTTCCCGATTGCGGATTGCAGGGACAGAAATTTTTCCTCGCTTTATTCGATATTCAGGAACTCCCTTACAGGTCCTTAAGGAAGTGGGTTTGAACTCGTTATGGATGGGTACCGATATTCCTATTGAGACCATTAACGATGCCATTGATAATTACCAATTTTGGATCATTCCCCATCTGCCGCCGATCTCGGCTGGGAAGGGTAAAGGGTTAAACCCTCAGGAAGCCCGAGATGTCGATGTGGTGGCAGAGCAAGTGCGAAAATATCAAGCGGCCGATGCCGTCCTTTTTTGGGACCTTGGACCGGTGACCGCAGAAGATTTGGATCGTGTGACCCGCACGGTTGAGATCATTCAAAGTCGGGATGCGAACCGCCCGATCGGTGCCGATGTGTGGGATGGCTTCCGAGCGTTATCTAGCCCGATTAAATTAATCGGTGCCCATCGCGATCCCTTGTTCACCTCGATGGAACCGACCCGTTATTCGGAATGGTTGCGCCAACGTCGAAATTTAGCCTCGTTAAGTCAGTTTCATTGGACATGGATTCAAACTCACATGCCCGATTGGCAATTACGATTGCTGTACGATAAAACCGCTAACGATCGATTCACCGAACCTGTTGGACCCCAGCCGGAACAAATTCGCATGCTCACCTACATTGCCTTGGCCAATGGTTGCAATGGTCTGGGCTTTTGGTCCGATCGATTTTTGGCCGATGCCACCACCGGTCGATCACGCCTTTTTGAACTCGCTCTGCTCAATCAGGAAATGGAGATGCTCGAACCGTTGCTGCTGAAGGTGAGTTCAGCCCCGAACTTGGTGGAAACCTCGAATCCGAATGTTCGGGCAGCAATCATCAAGACTGAGGGGGGGGGGCTTCTCGTTTTTCCCGTGTGGCTAGGAGGAGGCGCGCAATTTGTCCCGCCTCAAGCGGCCGTTGGGGGCCTTACCATCAAAGTCCCTCTGCCTCCCGATTCTGCCGAGCCTTGGGAGATTACTCCGGTTCGCGTCCAATCGTTGCAACCGGCCTCTAAGCGGGTCAGCGGTGGGATGGAAATCACGCTTCCCGAGTTTGATATTGCCAATGCCATCGTTTTTACCAGCGACATTAAGTTGGTCGGTCGTTGGCAAAAGCACGTCGCGCGGATCGGTCGCTTTGCTGCTCAATGGGCTTGCGATTTGGCCGAGGAGCAATATCGACAAGTGAAATCGACCCACGAAAAAATCATGAATGTTGCCCCCAGTCGTCCGGATGATGATCAGGTTTTTGGAGACCTGCTTCTTGATTCACTCCGACGAATCAACACCGCCAAGCGGTATCGCAATGGTGCCAATGATGAGGCCGCTTACTTTGAAGCCCAGCGAGCCTTGCGTCCTCTTCGTGTTCTCATGCGATTACATTGGGAACGAGCCGTGAAATCGCTGGATGCCCCTACCTCAAGTCCCTATGCCGTGAGTTATCATACTCTGCCTAAACATTGGGAGCTTGCCCGCCGGATTTACAAAGGGAAATGGGGGGCCGATAACTTATCGGGGGGAGATTTTGAGAATGTTCGTCCAAGCACTGCCAAAAGTGCATCTGTGACGGAACTTCGTGGCTGGACGGTTCAGGATGTGACCTTGGATAACATGAACCTGAATGCAGCGATTGTTCCCGCTAGCCCCTATCAGGACCCTGAACCTGCACCCCCAGAAATTCCGAAAGGGACCTATCAGCCGACCAGTGAAAATCGACGAGTGATCGAAGTACCAAAACCACGTCCCAAACTAGGAGATTCGATTCTGTTGCTCCAAGTGAAACCGAAACCGGTGGTACTCCCTGAAGGCAAGAAACCCCCGCCCGAACCACAGGCACTAGAGCGAACCTTTTTGGCTGTGAATTCCCCACCCGTGCGGATGACCCCCGGAACTTGGGTGCGTGTGAGTGGGTGGGTCAAAATCCCAACAGCGCTCCGAGCCACCGCCGACGGGTTTTTGCTGTACGATACCGCCGGCGGCGAAGGCACATCGTTACGATTCTTCGAGAGTATGGGCTGGAAACAAATCCGCTACTATCGCCAGATTCCTGCCAGCGGGGAGATTCGGATTCGCTTTGCGCTGACTGGCATCGGGGAAGTGTTGCTCGATGATTTTAAGGTGGAACCTTTGGAATAGAATTGGCGTTCGATGATTTTAAGGCAGAACCGTTGGACTAAACGTCAGGGAAGGGGGATGTTGAACCTCAAATGCCTCTCTTTCCATGCAGTGAAAAAATCTCAATCTTCCAGCCTGATCTTGGCACTATTTTCTAGCGCTTGTAAATGCTTTTCAAGAATGGTTTCCGGACGGGCCTGATAAAGTTCCTTCAATTTCACATGCAGGGTCGGGGTTTGATCTTCTCGCAAACCTTGGATGGCCCGCAGATATTCGACCAATACATTTTTTGTCTCCGCATTGCTGCGAAGCATCAAATGCACCCATGCCCAAGCCTCTTGATACTGCGGGCGTCCCATATCATCGACCTTGCTGATTTTCTCTAAGCTCGCCAACTCGGGTTTGATGCCTTTTCTCACTGCTTCCAAATGAGCGATATTCAAACCATCTTTCTCTGGAAGTTGTTCAAAAAATTCAGCGATCCCCTCATCCAACCATAACGGAACATTCTTCAGCGAGGCATGCAAAATGGCATGAGTTAATTCATGTCGCAGGTCTTGTCGAATTTCGCGCCCCCAGATGGTAAAGACTAATAAATCACTGGGTCCGCCACCGGCCCGTTCTTGTTCGATAAAAAACGCTCGTCGTCGAGGAAGTTTCGGATAGTTCGACTTCATGAACCGTTCATATCGTTCTGAATTCTCAAACAAATAGACCTGAACAATACGGCTCGAAGGCGGAAGTTTAAGTTCACGGACAACTTGATCTCGAAGTTCGGACAATTCTTTAAATAAGGGAGCATTCGCAGTGAGAGGAACATCGGAATAGAAAACATATTGCGAAACGCGCAGGGGATCGGCCTTTCCGGGTAAGGTCGGAGCTTCGGGTAGCGGAGGAATTGTTTCTTGCGCAAGCGGGGTGGCACCTCGACCGAAGAAACTTGTGCACCCCGTTGCAAATAGGAAACTACCTGCCAGTGCGCAGAATCCCCGCCGATGGTATTTTTGACGCGAAAGTTCTGAGGAGCCATCCATGCTGAGAGGTCCTAGTGATAGGATTCGATACCACAAATGCGCAATTCCTGCCAGCCCAATTTACCAAAATCATTCTCGGGTATATGGCGGGATTACTCACTGATCCCCTTTTTCGACCATTCTCCCTCCGTTGCTCGAATCGGTTCCGAACTCTTTGAAAATGCCCCTTGGGGAATAGTGGAAGTCTTCCCATTTGGTAAATCAGGTAAAAAGAATTGATGTAGGTAGTTGCAGTTGAACGGGGTTTTGGGTACACTTTTAGAACCAACCTTTTTGGTTCTTTTAGGGGCCTCTCTCATGTTGAATCGGCGGAATTTTCTTTCTCAATCGGCTTGGGCAACCTTTTATGCCAGCTTAGCCTCCCAATCGAATCGTTTTCTGCAAGCGCAGGAAAAAACCGAAGCCAAACCCGTGGCAGCCAATGATAAACTACGGGTGGCCGTCGTTGGAGTTCGTGGCCGAGGTATGAGCCATGTCGGCGGGTTTAATGGCAATCATGGGTGTGAAATCGTTGCGGTTTGCGATTGCGATGAGACCGTGATTGGCAAGGCCATGACGGCCATCGAAAGTAAAACTCAAAGAAAGCCGAAATTCGTTCAGGACTTTCGTAAATTGATCGAAGATAAGAACATCGATATTATCTCGATTGCCACCCCCAACCATTGGCATGCCTTAATGTCGGTTTGGGCCATTCAAGCCGGTAAAGATGTTTACGTCGAAAAACCCGTCAGCCATAATGTGATCGAGGGCGCTCGCATTGTCGAAGCCGCCCGCAAGTATAATCGCATCTGCCAGACGGGTACCCAAAGCCGATCGAATCCCGGAATGCGCGAGAGCATTAAGGCCATCCATGATGGGAAAATCGGCAAAGTCACCTTGGCTTACGCCACCTGCTACAACCGTCGATGAAGCATCGGTAAGGTTGAATGTGAACAGCCTATTCCCAAAGGGTGCGATTACGATCTTTGGTGCGGACCGGCGAAAAAACTTCCCCTGATGCGTAAATCTCTTCATTATGATTGGCATTGGATTTGGGAATATGGCAACGGTGACCTTGGCAACCAAGGGATTCACGAGATGGATAAAGCCCGTTGGGGTTTGAATCAGAATCAACTTCCAAAATCTGTCTTTTCTGTTGGCGGGCGTTTTGGATATGTGGATGATGGGGAAACAGCCAATACCCAACTTTGTGTCTTCGATTATGGTGATGCGCAGTTGATCTTTGATGTTCGAGGGTTACCCGCATCCAACCCCTATCCGGGAAAAATTGGCAAAGGGGAAAAAGGCAGCAATTTCGTGGGCAACATTTGGTTTGGTGAGAAGGGAATCGTTGTTTGTCCCAGTTACGATCGGGGCTATTTGCTCACCCCAGATGGTGAGGTGATCCAAGAATTCAAAGGGGGGGGGGATCAGTTTCACTTCTCTAACTTTGTCGAAGCTGTTCGTGCCCGCGACCACAAAAAACTCAACGCGGATATTTTCGAGGGGCATTTATCAAGTGCCCTGTGCCACTTGGGGAATATCTCCATGCGATTGGGCGAGAAAAAGATGCTCGGCGAACTCAAGGAAATCGCGGGTGGAAAGAAAGCCAACGAAGCACTTAAGAGCATGCTCAGTCATTTAGAGGATCAAAAAATTGATCTTTCAAGTACTCCCTGCATGGTTGGACCGACACTCACCATTGATCCCAAGAAAGAGGTCTTCACGGGAAGTGACGTTGCCAAGGCCAACGGCATGCTCGGCCGAGAATATCGTAAAGGCTTCGAGTTGCCGGAAAAAGTGTAATCAAACGCAAAACAAAATCTTTCATCACAGCCACTCTCAACCCAGAGAGTGGCTGCCCCGCCGAAATAAACCATTGATTTTTCAACCGGAGTTGCAGCGATGAACCGTCATAAAATCCTCGGTCTGGGTGTTTTGCTTTTTGCTTTGGGGAATTTATCGGCGCAGACCAATCCCGAACAACAAGCCGAGATGATTCTCACCAGTGCAAGGAAAGCTCTGAACGAGCAAAACTACCCCTTCGCTGCCCAACGGTTTAACGAGTTTTTGCAGAAATTTGGTGGCCATCCCCAAGCCGGTTCCGCTCGATATGGATTAGGAATCTGTCTATTGGAAGGGGATCGGAATTACGAGAAGGCCTTTGACCAATTCGTAAATGTTGCGAATAATGCTGCGTTGCCAGAATCGCCCTACGCACAGTATTTCGCTGGGTTAACGCAAAGAAATTTGGGATTGAATGATCTGGCACAAGCGGTTGCCAAACCCAACGAAGCACAACAATTCCAACAAAAGGCAGCCACTCGCTTCAACGAGGCAGCCCAACGATTTTCTTTGGCCACGAAAGCATTTACAGAAAAACTCCCAAAAGAGGGAGACCAAGGGCCTGAATTCGCTTGGGCCGGTCGAGCACGGGCCGACTTGGCAGAAATCGAACTGCGACAAGGCAAGTTCAAAGAAGCGAAAGCCACCTCAGAACCTTTCTTAAAAGATAAGTTGTGGGAATCGAATCCCTATCGCAAACTGGGTGTGTTTCATCATGGTGTTGCTGCATTCCAATTGAAGGAATATATCGCTGCGGGACGCGCCTTGGAATTACTCGCACCTTATGATGATCCCTATATGGGGCTTCACGCCCGCTTTTTAATGGGGCGAGTTCTCCATGAAACCAATAACAAAAACGGGGCTGCAGAATACTATCAAGCGACCTTAGCGGCATTTGAGAAAGCCAAAAAAGATGCCATCGAGTTACTCAAACAACCCGAGCGATTTAGAAATGCACCCTCTGAAAAAATTCGCTTAGAAACCCTTACGCGGAACCCCCCCCCCGAAAATGTGGCAGGCAGTTATTTCTATTCTGCCGTTTTGAGTTACGAAGCCGGTAAGTATGCCGATGCTGTTTCCCTTTGGCAAGCGTTTGTTAAAGACTATGCCAATACCCCTTTGGCAGGCGAGGCCTATTTAAGAATTGGTGCCGCTCAGGTCCAGTTGAAGAACTATCCCGAGGCGATTAACACTCTCAACCCCTTGGTCGAGAAGCAACCGAAATTAGCCGATCAAACACTCCTTTGGCTTGGCAAGGCTCATTTCGGCTTGGCCCTTCAGGCGGACCCCATGAAACCACAGGATCGCGAGACGGGCCTGAAAAAAGCAGCGGAGTTGTTACGATCCGCAGCGGATAAATCGAATCAACTCATCGCGACCGATCCCGAAGCCAAAATTCGTCGAGGTGAGGCCCTACTCGAATTAGCAGAAGTTCAAATTCAATCCAAACAAATTCCAGATGCAGCCGGCACTTTGGAAGTGATCCTCAATGAAAAGTTACTCCCCACACGACAAGAAGAAACCCACCAACGCTGGGTCACCGCATTGCACTTATCGGGTAACTATCAACGCTCGGATGAGCAAGCCCGAAAGTTCCTAGAACTGTATCCGGAAAGCCCCCTGCGTTTGACGGTTCTTTTCCGCTACGCTGAAAATGCCTATCAAAATGCGTTGCAAATAGAGAAACGGGATAATCGTCTCAGTGAGGAAGCCAAAAAAGCCTATGAGGAAGCCCAAAAACGCTACGAAAGTATCACCAGCAAAGAAGCCGAGTTTGAACGACAACACTTAGCACGCTACGGCCTTGCCATGTGTTTGTTCAAAAAGGGGGAACTCGAAAAAGCACAAGAACAACTTGAGAAAATCCCCGATGGAGAAAGGAATGGCGAACTGGCTTATGCGAGTTACCTGCATGCCGATTGTCTCTTACGGAGATGCCCCGCCGAGGTGAAGGGGGCAACGCAAGTGCGTGAGTTGTTAGGGAATTTAGAAATCGTCTGTAAACAACTGGAAAGTTTTATCAGCGTGAATCCTAAAGCTCCTGAGATTCCCGAAGCGATGCTAAAATTAGGAACCTCGCAAGCTCGTTTGGGTGCGTTCATCAAAGAACCTCAAGAGCGTGCCCAAATGCTCCAAACCGCTCGCCAAACCTTTGATAATCTCATGAAGCAATTTCCCAAAGAGCCGGCCTCAACCAACGCCGTTCTTGAACGGGCCAAGGTCATGTCCTTGCAAGGAGATCGGTGGGGGGCCATCAAT